>JAYTNH010000137.1:0-3260 GCA_043748395.1 Ilumatobacteraceae bacterium
GTCGAGCCTGAACCTCTCGACACCGCTGGGGCGATCAGGTTTGCCGCCGATGCGTTCGGCATCGACGAGACCTTCATCGTGGCCAATGGCGACGTGCTCACCGACCTCGATGTGGCCGCCATGGTGGCGTTTCACCGTGCACGCTCAGCCGAGGCCACCATCCACCTCATCGGCGTCGACGATCCGTCGGCCTACGGGGTGGTCGAGATCGAGAACGATGCCAAGGTCAGCCGGTTCGTCGAGAAGCCCCAGCCTGGCAGCACGACCAGCAACCTCGTCAACGCCGGCACCTACGTGCTCGAGCCGACGGTTCTGCAGCGCATCCCTGCTGGTCAGAAGGTGTCGATCGAGCGCGACACGTTTCCCCGTGTTGTCGACGACGGCGGGCTCTACGCCCTGGCCAGCGACGTCTACTGGATCGACACGGGCCGCCCCGACACCTACCTCGCCGCCAACCTCGACCTGTTGGCCGGGTTCCGCCGGCACGACACGTGCGTTGGGGTGCACCCCGACGCGCACGTGCACCCATCTGCCCATGTGACCGACTCGCTCGTGGGCGCACAGGCGCGAGTTGGCGCCGGAGCCCATGTGCATCGGTCGGTGCTGTTGCCCGGCGCGGTCATCGCAACCCGCGCAGCGGTGACAGACTCGGTCGTGATGGGTCGAGTCGAACAAGACGCACAAGTGCACGCCAGCGTGCTCGGTGCCAGTGGTGTGGTCGCCGCCGGCGAAGTGCTTCGCGACCAGCGTCGCCCCGCCCCTGACGCATCATGAACGTGCGATGAACGTGCCATGAATGTGATGGTGCTCGGTGGGGCCGGGTTCATCGGCTCACACCTGGTCGAGCGCCTCCTCGCCGAGGGTCACGTTGTCGATGTCGTCGACGATCTGTCGAGTGGATCGCTTGCCAACCTGAGCGAGGCGCGCGTCGTGGGTGGCGAGTTGAAGATCCATACGCTCACCGCAACGATGCACGAGTTCACCGAGTTGATGGTGCTTCGAGCTCCCGAGGTTGTGTACCACCTCGGGTGCATGCCTCCAGGTGTCGACATCGCCTACGGAGCGGCCGATGGCGTGAGTTCGACCCTTGCGGTACTCGAGGCGGCCCGTCGCCTCGGTGATCGCGGTGGAGTCACCCCGAAGGTGGTGCTTGCGGTGTCGGCGGTGGCGCTCTACGGCGAGGTTGCGTCGAAGGATCTGCCATTGAAAGAAGGAGTCGCGTGGTCACCTGTGGGCGTGCGCGGTGTTGTATCGCAAGCGATCGTCGAACTACTCGGCGTGTATCGCGAGCAGCACGATGTCGAGTTCACAGTGCTCGCCTTGGCCAATGTGTACGGCCCGCGCCAGCGTGCTGAGGCGGGGGTGGTGGCCGCGTTCGCGGCCAACATGCGTGACCGGGTCTCGCCCATGCTGCACGGCGACGGTCGTCAGACTCGGGACTTCGTGTTCATCGACGACGCCGTCGATGCGTTCGTACGGGCCGCGCACAAGGGCGGTGGGCTGGTGGTGAACATCGGCACGGGTGTCGCCACGTCTGTTCGCGATCTTTGGGGCATGATGGCGGGCCCCGACGGCCGCTCGGCGTCGCCGTCGCCGCAACGGGTGCCCGACGTGTCGCGTAGTTCGCTGTCGGCGACGCGTGCCCGCATCCACCTCGCTTGGGCTCCGTGGACCGATCTGGCGGTTGGCCTGCGGTCGATGCCGCGGTAGGCAGTTCAGTCGGCGACGGGTAGCCCAGCGGCCAGCAGCGCGGCACGGGCGAGCGCAGCGCCGATCGCAGGTGTGCTCATCACTGAGGGCACCACGATTGCGCGCATGCCCTCGGCCTCGACAGCGCTGGCAAGGTGGGCGTCGACAGGATCGATGACCAGGCTTGAGGCAATGGCTGCATACAGCCGGGCCACGCCGACCACCGATGCCTCGTGACCGAGTTCGGTGAGCATGCGGTCGGCCGGACCTTTCAACGCTGCCCCGCCGACGATCGGCGAGATGGCAACTACCGAGTCACGGCGCGCCGCCAACAGGCTGTCGACGCCGCGTAGCGCTCTGATCGGTCCGATCGACACGATCGGGTTCGACGGCGCGATCACCACCGCGTCGGCCGCCCGTAGAGCTGCGGCCGCCGCAGCCGCGAGGTTGGCTTGCGCGCTGCCATCGAAGCGCACACCCGACACAGGCACATCGTGATGGCGCTTGACGAAGTACTCCTGGAAGGGCACCTCGACGTCTTCGTCGCGTAGCCGCACCATGGTGGCGACTCGCTGGTCGGTCATGGGGAACAACTGCTGTTGCACGCCCCATGCGGCGGCTACTTCGCTCGCAACTTCGGTGGGGGTTGCCCCTTCGGCGAGACGGGCGGTTCGGTAGAAGTGCGTGGCGAGATCTTGATCGCCGAGGTTGAACCATGTCGGTGCCGCTGTCGACTCGGTGGGCCGCGCCTGGGCATAGCGCCCCAGCGCATGCATGGCCCGCCAGGTTTCGTCGAGCAGGCCCCAACCTCGTTCAGGGTCGATGGCACCAGCCAGCGTGTACACGATGGTGTCGAGGTCTGGAGAGATGGCCAAGCCGTGCATCACGGTGTCGTCGCCGGTGTTCACGATGCCGACGGTTGCATTCGGCGGTGCCACCGTGGCCAGCGCCTGCAGGAAACGGGCGGCGCCGACGCCGCCACACAAGACGCAGATCATCGCGGCTGTTCGTCCACGAGGCGACGGTAGAGCGCAGCCAAGTCGGCCGCACAATCGTGCCACGAGAACCGCTGCCATTGCCGTGTACCGGCATCGATGAGACGCCGCCGCAGGTCGTCGTCGCCCAGCGCAGCGGCGAGATGATGGGCGAGCAGGTCGTCATCGGCTGGATCGCATAACAGCGCGGCATCGCCCGCCACCTCGGGGATGCTGCCAGCCGTACTCGCCACGATGGGTACCCCGGTGCGCATTGCGTCGAGCAGTGGGAAGCCGAACCCTTCGTCGAGCGACGGGTACGCCATGACGGTGGCGGCATGGAGCAGCCACGAACGCACATCGTCGTCGACCCAGCCGGTGATGAGCACTCGCTTCGCGACGGCGCTGCCCTGTTGATCGATCGCCGCAGCGATCTGATCGCTGTCGTCGCCGCGCCCGCCTGCCAGCACCAGCGCGACGTCGGGATGAGTCGATTGCAGTTGACCGAAGGCGCGCACCAGTCGGGGAAGGTTCTTGCGACGCTCGTGCGTGCCCACGGCAAGAATGAACGGCCTGCCGTCGAGTTCGGCGATGGGT
>JAYTNH010000138.1:0-3059 GCA_043748395.1 Ilumatobacteraceae bacterium
TAGCCGATGCTCCCGCTCGCTATCGCCGGCTGCACCGGGCGCTCAGCACGGGGCGCGTCGCTGCATGTCACGACCTCAGCGAGGGTGGCCTGGCCGTGGCCGTTGCCGAAATGGCGATCGCCGGCAGGCTGGGGGCCGATCTCGTGCATCTTCCCGGCCCCGACGCCGTGTCGGCGCTGTTCAGCGAATCCACCAGTCGTTTCATCTGCGAAGTCGGCGCCGACGATGTCGACTGGTTCTGCGACACAGTCGGTCATCCGGTGACCGTGCTCGGTCACGTGACCGACGACGCCACGCTCACGCTTCCCGGCGGACTCACCGTGTCGGTGGCCGCACTGTGCGCAGCGTTCCACGGAGTCGGCCGATGAGCCGACCGACGGCCCTCGTTCTCGCTGCGTCGGGCACCAACCGCGACCGCGACGTTGCGTTCGCCCTCGACCGAGCCGGAGCACATCCACAGATCGTGCTCCTCGCCGAGCTCGCTGCGAACCCGACGTTGCTCGGCAACGCACAGATGCTAGTCATCGCCGGCGGGTTCAGCTTCGCCGACGCGCTCGGTGCCGGGCGCATGTGGGCGCTCGAACTCGTTCACGTGGTCGGCGCTGCGATGGTGGAGTTCGTGGCCGCAGGCAGACCGGTGCTCGGTATCTGCAACGGCTTCCAGGTGCTCACGCGAACGGGTCTGCTGCCCGGTTCACTCGGCCACAACGCCAGCGGATCGTTCCAATGCGAGTGGGTCACCTTGGCCGCTGAGCCTGCAAGCCGCTGCATCTGGACCTCCGGGCTCGCCCCGATCCACTGCCCTATCGCCCATGGCGAAGGGCGTTACGTGCACCCCGATCCGACCGTACTGGCCAATGCCGGGCAGGTCGCACTCCGCTACACCGGCGCTAATCCCAACGGATCGGTCGACGCGATCGCAGGAGTGTGCGATGCGTCCGGCGTCGTGCTGGGCCTCATGCCTCACCCCGAGAACCACGTGATCGACCGCCAACACCCGCAGCACACACGCGGCGTCACCGGTAGCTCCGGTCTTGGCTTGTTCGAGCAAGGCGTCCGCTACGCCCAGGAACTGTGATGACCCCCTCGCTGCCTACCTCTTCGCTACCCACGTCGCCGTTCATGGACATCGACCTGCCGTTGCCCGACCGCCGCGAAGGCAAGGTGCGCATCTCGTTCGCGCTCCCCCATGGTCGCCGGTTGTTCGTCACGACCGATCGCTTGTCGGCGTTCGACCGGGTGATCGCCGGCGTCGTATGCAAGGGCCAGGTACTCAACCAGCTGGCCGCATGGTGGTTCGCGAACACTGCCGACATCGTTGCCAACCACGTCGTCGAGGTGCCCGATCCCAACGTGCTCATCGCCCGCGCGGCGCACCCGCTACCGGTCGAGGTGGTGGTGCGCGGGTTCATCACCGGCGTCACATCCACCTCGCTGTGGCGTCAGTATGCCGACGGCAAGCGGACCATCTACGGCTACGACTTCCCCGATGGGCTGCGGAAGAACACATCGTTGCCGACCACCATCGTGACGCCAACCACAAAGGCCGAAAGCGGTGCCCACGACGAGCCGATCACGTGCGCCGACGTGCTGAAGCAGGGGCTGGTGACCGAGGCGGTGTGGAGCCAGGTGCACGATGCGGCGCTGCGACTGTTCGAGCGTGGCCAACAGGTGGCGGCGAAAGCGGGGCTCATCCTGGCCGACACCAAGTACGAGTTCGGGCTCGACGACGACGGGCACGTGCTCCTCGTCGACGAGATGCACACACCCGACTCGTCGAGGTATTGGATCGCCGACACCTACGCCGCGCGCCTCGCCGCCGGCGACGAGCCGCAGAGCCTCGACAAAGAGATCGTCAGACAGGCGCTCATCGACGCCGGTTATGCCGGGGACGGCGACCCGCCCACGCTGCCCGCTGCAATGTGGGCTGCCACATCAGCCCGCTACATCGATGCCTACGAACGGCTCACCAGCTCGCCTTTCGAGCCTGCTGCGTACCCCGCGGAACCCCGAATCCTGGAGGCGCTTGCGCATGTCATCTGAAACACCTGTTGCGATCACACCCTCGCGTTCGCGCTACGACGACTCACCGCGCGAAGAGTGCGGCGTGTTCGGCGCATCGACGCCGCACGGCGAAGGCATTGCGCAACTCGCGTTCTTCGGGTTGTTCGCACTGCAACACCGCGGCCAAGAAGCGGCCGGCATAGCGGTGAGCGACGGCAGCCGAGTACGCGTGCACAAAGACACCGGCCTGGTGGCGAACGTGTTCTCGCCGGCGGCCATGGCCCCGCTCACCGGGTATCACGCCATCGGCCACACCCGCTACAGCACCACCGGCGCCAACGCGCTGCGCAACATCCAGCCGTTCGTGGTCGAGACGATGCACGGTCCACTCGCGGTCGCCCACAACGGCAACCTGGTGAACGCCGACGCCATCAAGAGCCAACTCGAAGAGCGGGGCTCGATCTTCTCGTCGACGGTGGACACCGAGGTGCTCCTGCACCTCATCGCGTCCACCCATGGTTCGCTATTGCAGCGCTTACAGAAGTGCTTGAAGCAAGTGCGCGGGCCTACGCCCTGACGGTCACCGGCGACGGCAAGCTCTATGGCGCCCGGGACCCTTCGGGGGTGCGCCCCCTGGTCCTCGGCAAGCTCGGCGACACCGGCTGGGTGCTGGCCTCAGAGACCTGCGCCTTTGACCTCATCGGCGCCGAGTTCATCCGCGAAGTGGCTCCCGGCGAGCTGGTGATGATCGACGCCAGCGGCGTCACCAGCCACGTCATCGACAACGTCGAAAATCTCCCCGTCGCCACCTGCATCTTCGAGCACGTCTACTTCGCCCGCCCCGACTCCGTCGTCTTCGGCAAAGCCGTCCACGAAGCCCGCCGGGCCCTGGGCGTGCAGCTCGCCAAGGAAAACGGCGTCGAGGCCGACGTCGTGATTCCCGTGCCGGACTCCGGCATGTTCGCCGCCATGGGCTACGCCGAGCAGAGCGGTCTGCCCTTTGCCCTTGGCCTGGTGCGCAACCACTACGTGGGCCGCACCTTCATCGAGCCCGA
>JAYTNH010000139.1:0-4971 GCA_043748395.1 Ilumatobacteraceae bacterium
CGATCTAGTTGGTCGAGATGCAGGTGAACTTGAACAGGCCGTCGGTGACGCAATCGTCGCTGGTGTACACGTACGCCGAGATGGCAAGCGCGAGCAGCACGACGATGATGCCGATGATCAGGCCGGCGATCGCCAGACCCCGGGCGCCCATCTTGCCGTCTTTGGTCTGCTTCAGGCCGATCGCGCTGAGGATGACGCCGAGGTAGCCAGGAATTTGCAACACCCAGAACCAGAAGCACGGGATGATGCCCACGAGGGCGAGCACGAACCCGGCGATGGCCATGCCGGAGTTCTTGCGCGGCATGCTGTTACCGGCCTGGTAGCCCTGATAACCGGCCGGCGGCGCAGGCGGCATCGACGGGGGCGGGACTGGAGGAAAATTACCGTCGGGAGGAATCGGTGTGCTCATTCGGGAGACACTAGCCAGCCGTACTGAAGCAGGCGCGCATCATCGGCGCAGGTCATCCGCCCGTGCTGCTCGAGGCGAGCCCGTCGAGGAACTGCTGCACCATTGCCTGCATCTCGGCAGGAGGACTGCTGTCGAGACATGCCCGAGCTTCGGTGCGTGCACCCTCGAGGTCGGGCGGCGTCGACAGTCGACCGAGCGCCACCGCAAGCAGGCACCGCGGGTCGGCGTAGCCGGGGTCGAGATCGGCGGCGATGTACAGCGTCTTGATGCCAAGCTGCACCTGGCCATCATCGCCCTTCTGACTACCGTCGAGGGTGACCAGCCAGCCCGAGTAGGTGATCGCCTCGGCGTTGTTCGGTTCGAGTTCGAGCACGCGCTGGTAACCCGTGATGGCCCCACTGGGGTCGGTGCCGAGCTTGCTGCGCGCCTCGGCAAGTCGCACGGCCACCTCATCGGCAGGTTGACCACCGGTGATGGTCTGGCCGGCGAGCCGTTGTCCCGATGCCTGCGCGAGCAGCCATCCCGACACCGCAGCCACGGCCAGCGTGGCCATCACCCATGCTGCCACCCGCAGCGGTGAGCGGCGCTGTTTGGTCGGCACCGACGCGCGGCCCTGCTCGATAGCGCGCAACACCACCGCAGCGCGGGCGATGTAGCCATCGCGCAATGTGACGTAGTCGTGCTCGTCAACATCGCCCACGTCGTGCTCGCGATCGAGATCGCCAAGCGAACGCAACAGGAAGCGACGCTCTTGCTCGAGTTCGGCCAGCCGATCGGGGGACCAGCGCCGACCCGCGGCCGCATGCTCAGTCATCCTCGCCCCGTGCGAGCGCGGCGGCGACCAGCGTTCGGTCGGCATCGTCGGGCACCGCGTCGGCGGCGCGTTTCCATCGACGGAAGGCCACTGCCAGGCCGGCCACTGCGCACACGAATGCCGCAGCAGGAAGGGCCCACACCAGGGCGTCAATGCCCGTGGCCCTGGGCACCAACAGCACCTTGCCGCCGAAGCGTTGTTCGATGAAGGTGACGATCTGATCGTCGGTGGCGGTGCCGCCGTTCACCTGTGCGGCGATCTCGGTGCGAATGCCCTGCGATGCGTTGTTGCGCGACTCGAACACGCTCTCGCCGTCGCACACGGGGCAGGCGAGGCGCTTGCTGATCTCCTCGACGCGCTCTTGGGGCGTACGTGGGCCGCTGTCGCGGGTGGTGCCCACTACCAAAAGCCCCACAACCACCAACAACAAGAGCAGCCATCCCGGCCACCGTTTGATGGTTCGATTCCAACTCATCCGCGTTGCTCGCGAAAGCTCTGCAGGAGCGATGCAAGGCTCTCCGCCGAGGTGACTCCGGCATACCGAGCCTGCACGATGCCATCGGGATCGATCACCCATGTCTCGGGCACTTGTGCGACCCCGAAGGCAATAGCCACAGCTCCGTCGTCGTCGCGCAAGATGGGCCACGAGCCGCCGTTGTCGGCGAACCAGCGGCGAACCGCGTCGTCGGAGTCGTCGTTGACCACGGTGTAGAACTCGGCGGCACCGACGCCAAGCGACGACTGCTGCTGCACGAAGGCCACCAACTCGGAGTGCTCGGCCTTGCACGGCACGCAGGTGGAGTTGAAGAAGTTGAGCACCACCCAACTTCCTTTGCGACGAGTGAGGTCGAACGGGGCATCGGTGAGGGTGGTGGTGACCACTCGCGGCGCCGGCTTGCCGAGTAGGTACGACTCGGCTGTCTCGGGTTTCGCCGTATCGCTGCTGGCCAACACCACGAACAGCCCGCCGAGCACGACCGCCACCGCAAGCACCACGAACGGCGCGACGCGTGGGCGCGACACGGGCGACAGCGACACATCAGACATGCGCGACCTCGTCGCGCACCGCTGGCGCCGAGACAGGATCGATGGGGCGACGCCGACGCCGACCTGGGAACGCGGCGAGCACGGTACCGACAGCCATCAGCGCCCCACCGATCCACAACCACATGATGAGCGGCTTGATGAAGATCTTCACGTCGACTGCGTTGTCGCTCGGACGCGCGCCGGCTTCGAGCGTGAGGTAGATGTCGCCGGTGAATCCGCTCTTGACACTCGGCGTGCCGATGTCGGTGCCGAAGTTGGTGTACTTCGTGAGCGCCGGCGCGTAGGCCTTGCCGCCATCGATCTTGATCGGTGCCTTCACCCCGACCGAGCGACTGTCTTGGAAGCTCACGACGTCGACCAGTTCGAACGTGTGGCCGGCGAACGAGACCACCTCGCCCTCGGTGAGCCGAAACTCGCCCACGTGTGTGTAGCTGTTCGAGGCAGCAAGCGCCACGGCAATGATGATCACACCGATGTGCACCACCATGCCGCCGTTGGCGCGGCCGAGCAGACCGCGCCAACCCTGTCGGCGCGAGGCGAGCACGAGTTGGCGCATGGCAGCACCGCCGGCGAAGCCGCCCAGCGTGAAGGCCAACAACGGCGCGAGCCCATCGGCCCCGACGAACACGCTGATCGCCAACGCGCCGGCCCCGCACCATGCCGGCCAGAACAATCGGTCGCGTAGCAGTTCGGTGCTGGCCTTGCGCCACGGCAGCACCGGAGCGATCGACATGAGAAACAGCAGCACGATGCCGATGGGCATGCTGAGTTGATCGAAGAACGGCGCGCCGACCACGATCTGGCGATCTTGCAGCGCCTCGACGAGCAACGGGAACACCGTGCCCAACAGCACCACGAACGCGAACAACGTGAAGATCATGTTGTTCGCCAGGAACGCTCCCTCGCGCGAGATGGGCGAGTCGATGGCACCTGGTGAACGAAGGCGGTCACCGCGCCACGCAATGAGCGCCAACGACACCACCACGATGACGCCGAAGAACCCGAGCAGGTACGGGCCGATGGTGCCGTTGCTGAACGCATGCACGCTGTTGATCACGCCGCTACGGGTGAGGAACGTGCCCAAGATGGTGAGCGCGAAGGTGGCCACCAGCAGGCTCAAGTTCCACACCCGCAACATGCCACGACGTTCTTGAACGAGCACCGAGTGGATGTAGGCGGTACCGGTGAGCCATGGCAGCAAGCTCGCGTTCTCGACGGGGTCCCATCCCCACACACCGCTCCAGCCGAGCACTTCGTAGCTCCACCAGCCGCCCAGGATGATGCCGATGCTCAAGAACCCCCACGCGAACAGCGCCCAACGGCGCGTCTCCATCAGCCAGCCCTCGCCTACCCGACCCGTCACCAGTGCGGCGATCGCGAACGCGAACGGCACGGTGAAGCCCACGTAGCCGAGGTAGAGGATGGGCGGGTGGAACACCACGAGCACGTGGTTCTGCAACAACGGGTTCGGTCCGTTGCAGCACCGACTCAGATCGAGTGCACCGGTTGCCCCACGGAACGCATCGGTAGGGCCGAGCGCGAGGAAGAAGAAGAACGCGCTCACTGCGAACATCACGACCATTGCCCACGCCACCAGCGGGTCGTCGAGCCGTTTGCGGTAGCGACGCATGATGACGGCCGTATAGGCCACGAGAATGAGCAGCCACAGCAAGATGCTGCCCTCGAGCGCGCTCCACAGCGCGGTCACGTTGAACAACGCGGGGGTGTCGTTCGAGCCGACCTGGCGAATGTAGGCGAGGTCGAAATCGCGGCGGATGAGCGCGACCTCCATGACCACAACAGCCAGCACGGCGGCGCCCAACGCGAGGTAGGCATAGTTGGCCACCGAGCGCAACACGCGGCGGTCGCCCAGTCGCACCGACACCACCATCGCCAGCGCACCGAACACGCATGCGGCCAACCCGAGCGCGAGCGCAGCGTGACCGATGAGCCCGTTCAGGCTTGTGGCTGCGAACACGGTGTGGTCTCTGCTTGGTCGAGTCGATCGCTGTTCTCGGCCTCGTACTCGTTGGAATGCTTGACCTCGACACGATCGCCTTCGAACACCCCGCCGGCGGCAACCTCATCAGTGAGCTTGCCGTGCACCACCACAGGGATGCATTCCTGGAAGATGCCACCCGGCTCACCCTGGTAACGAACGGGCATCTCTTTGCCGTTGAACGCGATGACAAAGGTGGTGACGCCTCCCGACGTTTGCACCGTGCCTTCTTCCACCGTGCCCTGGATGCGCAGGCGGCGGCCGGTCTCGCAGCCACTCTTGAGGCCCACCTCGTCGACGTTGCAGTAGTAGTCGATGGCCGAGGTGAGGAACTTCACCAGCACCACCCCGCCGGCGGCGAACACCGCCACCAGCACCAGAATGGCCGGCCACCGACGCTTACGGCGCGTGGCGACCGCCGACTGTTCGCGAGGACTCAGATCCACGGGCGATCCTCTGGGGGGAGTTGGCGCGCAACGCCCCTGCCACGACGGAGTACCCACCACACGTACCCGGCGATTCCGCCGAGCGTGAGCGCGTAGCTCGCGATGATGAACCCAGCGTGGCTCATGACTGCAGAGCTCCTTCTTGACGGCGCTCGACCAAGGCAAGGTCGAGGCCGCGATCGTCGAGTGCGTCTTCCATCGCCATCACCCGCTGCCGATGCAACACCATCCATGCGTACATCAGCGTGAACGCGAC
>JAYTNH010000140.1:0-2033 GCA_043748395.1 Ilumatobacteraceae bacterium
GCGCTGACGCTGCCCGCCTGACAGTCCGACGCCACGCTCGCCAACCAAGGTGTCGACCCCGTTGGGTAGGTCGCGCACAAAGCCGGCCTCGGCAACGTCGATGGCTCGCTGTACGTCGGCGTCGGAGATGGGCAGGCCGAGGGTGACGTTGTCGCGCACGGTACCGGCGAGCATGAACGGCTCCTGGAACACCATCAGGCAGCCCTCGGCAGGCACCGTGATGGTTCCCTTCGCCGGTTCGACAAGGCCCGCCACGAGGTCGAGCAGCGTGGTCTTGCCCGAGCCCGTCGCACCGACGATGGCGACTGTGCGCCCGGCAGGAACGGTGGCCGTGACGCCCCTCAAGACGTCGCGGTTGTCGTCGCGGTTGTCGTCGCGGTTGTTGTCGCGGTTGTCGTCGCGGTTGAACCACACATCGTGCAACTGCACCGAGTTGTCGGTGCCGCGTACCAGCGTGCGAGCCGGGTCGGGCTCGACCGGCTGATCGAGCAACTCACGAATACGGCTCCATCCGGCCTGCGAGCGCGGCAGCTCAGACAGTGCATAGCCGATGAGCCGCAGCGGGAACACGAGCAGCGTGAACAGGTACACAAAGCTCGTCAGTTCGCCCACCGTCAGGTCGCCGCTACGCACACGGTAGGCGCCACCTACCACGAGCAGGATGTTGGCGACATTGGGTACACCGTCGAGCAGCGCCTCGAAGGTCGACCGCAGACGAACCGCGCTCAGCCGCGCACTACGCAAACGACCGGCGATGATCGCGAGACGCTCGGTCTCGCGTGCCTCGGCTCCGAACGACTTCACCACCGCGACACCGTCGAAGCTCTCGTGCACAGCCGCGCTGAGCTTGCCCAACTCGTCCTGAGCCGTGTTGTAGTGGCGGTCGACCTTGTTCTGGTAGATGACGTTCAGCACGAGTAGCAGCGGGAACACCAACACTGCCCCGAGCCCCAAGATCGGATCGGTGTAGATCAGCCACGAACCAGACAGCACCACCAGTACCACCACGCTCGACGCATACGGCAGCGGACCCAACACGGCGGTTGCTGCCTCGGCATCGACACCGGCGCGGGTGATGACATCGCCGGTGCTCTGGCGGCGGTGCCAGGGTGCCGGCTGCGTGACGACGCGCTGGATGACCTGCGACGTGATCGACTCGGTCACCCGCCACGATGTACGACCCGCCCACGTGCGACGCACGATCACACCTGCGGCCCGCACCAGGCCCACGAAGATCAACGCACCCAGAATCCAGGCCACCGTTCCCACCGTGACACGCTTGCCATCGAATCGGGGCACCACGATGTCGTCGATGATCAGTCGCACCACGAGCGACGACAGCACGGTGCAGGTGGCGAACACGGCCGCGCCGGCAACCGCCGTGAAGAACAGCCGCTTGTGACCCCGCAGCAGCGCCCGGACGAGCCGAAACGCTTGGGTCATGCGCCCACCGCGCGCGGGAACCTCTGATCCGATCGCATCCATGGTGAACCGTTCTACCAGGCCGCCCCAGCCGATACGGCCGATACGGCCGACCTGCCTGCGGAACATGCCAGACGCGGTGAAGCCCCGTAGCCTCGGAGGCGTGACTCAGCTCAATCTCGGCCTGCTCGTGCTGCGCCTGGTGTTCGGGTTGTTCCTTGCGTACCACGGGTACAACAAGTTCTTCGGTGGTGGCGGCATCGGCGGAACCACCGGCTGGTTCCGTTCCATCGGCATGAAGTGGCCCGCAGTGCAAGCGCGCCTCGCGGCTACCACCGAGATCGCAGCAGGCCTGCTGCTTGCGGCCGGTTTGGTCACTCCGCTGGCGGCGGCCGCAGTGATCGGGCTGATGGTCGTGGCGTTCTACGTCGCTCACCGCAAGGTGGGCTTCTTCATCTTCTTGCCCGACCAGGGCTGGGAGTACGTCGCCGCCATCGGCGTCACGGCCTGGACCATCGCCACCATCGGCCCTGGCGAGTGGTCGCTCGATCATGCGCTCGACATCCACTGGCATGGCTGGTGGCCGTCGATCACCGCCGGCCTGCTCGGCA
>JAYTNH010000141.1:0-6528 GCA_043748395.1 Ilumatobacteraceae bacterium
GCATGGACCATCGAACTCGCCACCAACCGCCACATCACCATCACCCTGCCCGACGGCACCCAACTCGCCCAACCACCACCCACAACCAGGGCAGCATGACCATGGCCACGAGCTCATCCGCTAGAAACATGGTCGTGGCGATCTCGTGCGTGTATTGCGGTGAGCAGCACGCGTCGGTCGACGAGGTTCGTGCCTGCTGGGTTCGCACGCAGGGAGTCGAGGCGGTCATCCAGCACGCGTCGGCGTTTGCGACCTCCACAACCTCCACAACCTCCACAACCTCCACAACCTCCACAACCTCCACGACCTCCATGGTTGCAACGGTCTCGACGGGTCCCACTGCGACAGCAGCCCGGGGGATGCGCGAACTGGGGCGCAACGTGGTCGTGCATGGAGAGGCCGACATTCCCCTGGAATGGGCAGACGCACCAACGCGTATCATCACCATGGCCGAGGCCACCGAACCGGCCGAGCTCATCGCCGAACTGCGCGAGCTTGCACATGCGCGTCGGTCAGCGGTGTTCGTGGTCACCTCCCAGATCGTCGACGAAATCGCACGTCGCGCGCAGCAGCCCATCACACAACCACTTCACCAACTCGGGCCCCGGTTCACGTTGCATCACGAGGTGCTGCAGCATCTGTTGTTCAGCAACTCGGTCGACGCTCGGTCCGCGAACCGTCCAGGGTGGGCGGTGCTCGACCTCGCCGTCGCTGCCGGCGCAGCGCCCGTAGTCGATGGTTCAGGTGATGTGGTGCTACCCGACGGGTCAAGGGCATGGCTCGATGGCGGGCCGATTCGGCACACGGCGCCGATCGATGGCATCTCTGTACTGCACCGCGTATCGGTCGAGCACTCATCGCTGGTGCCGTTGGGCACGCAACCATGTTCGGCCGATCTCGCACCCGATCAACGTGCCGCCGTCGCCCACACCACGGGCGCGGCGCGCATCATCGCCCCCGCCGGTTCGGGCAAGACGCGTGTGCTCACCGAGCGTGCCAGGCATCTCATGCGCAACTGGCAACTTCCGGCGAGCGCACTGTGCCTGATCGCATTCAACAAGCGAGCCGACGACGAGATGCGGGCCCGCACGCCCGACCTGCTCGGCGTGCAGGTGCGAACGCTCAATGCAATCGCACTCGCCGTTGTCAACGGTTCCGCCCCGTTCGCGGCACGCCCGCAGCGGCTGCGCACCATCGACGAAGGCGACGTCAGGCGCATCATCGCCAAGCTGGTCACCTTCCCGCGCAAACGCAACGCCGATCCGGTCGCGTCGTGGGTCGAGGCGCTCACGCTGACGCGCCTCGGTCTGCGCGATCCGGTCGAGGTCGAGGCGTCGTACGATGGCGAGGTCGATGGGTTCGCGGACGTACTGCCCCGCTACCGTGCCGAACTCGCCCGCGTCGGTGCACTCGACTTCGACGAACAGATCGTCGCAGCCATCGAGTTGCTCCTCACCGACCCGGTTGTTCGGTTGGCCGCACAGCGCGCCTGCCGCGTGTTGTTGGTCGATGAGTTCCAAGACCTCACGCCAGCACACCTCCTGCTGGTGCGCTTGCTCGCCGGTGCCGATGCCGCCGTGTTCGGGGTGGGCGACGACGACCAGACCATCTACGGCTACAACGGCGCCGACCCCGAGTGGCTCATCGAGTTCGCACAACTGTTCCCAGGCGCCGGCGAGCACCCACTCGAGGTGAACTACCGGTGCCCGGGTGGCATCGTCGCCGCCGCCGACATGCTGTTGCGGCACAACACCCGACGCGTACCGAAGACCATTCGCGCCCATCATGTGGGCGACGGCGGGTGGCAGCTGATCGCCGCCGAGCAGCCGGTACTGGCAACGGTCGATCAGGTCGTGCAGGCAATCGCCGGTGGGTCGTCTGCTGTCGACATCGCCGTGCTCACCCGGGTCAACTCACTGCTCGCTCCGGTGCAGACGGCATTGGGGGCAGCCGGCGTACCGGTGAGCGGCGGGGTCGGCATCGAGTTCGCCGAACGCACCGCTGTGCGCGCCACGCTCGCATGGCTCAGGCTGGTCACTGCCGGGCCTGGTGCACGGTTCAGCGCCGCCGACCTCGCCGAGGCCCTGCGCCGGCCGTCTCGGCCACTGCACCCCAACGTGGCCACGTGGGTGACCGAGCAACGAACGCTCGACGATCTACGCCGCCTGGCCGATCGCATCAACACCGAACGCGACGCCCAGCGAGTGCAGGGTTTCGCCGACGACATCGAGCGACTGCAGCGCCTCGCCGCCGCGCACGGCACCACCGCGCACATTCTCGCCACATTACGCGACTCGGTGGGCCTGGCCTCGGCGATCGCCACGCTCGACGTGCACCGCCACGGCATGAACCGGGCGGCGCAGAACGACGACCTCACGGCGATCGCGCAGTTGGCAGAACTGCAGCCCGACCCAGGCTCGTTCGAGCCATGGCTGCGCGCCGCGTTGGCCAAGCCGTGGCAGGCCGATGGCGTCACGCTGGCGACGGTGCACCGGGTGAAGGGGCAGGAGTGGCCGGTGGTGGTCATCCACCACGCCGAAGACGACCAGTTCCCGCATCGGTTGGCCGAAGACCACGAAGAAGAGCGCCGACTGTTCCATGTGGCGCTCACCCGTGCCAGCCAACAGGCCACCATCGTGGTGGCCGACAACCCCTCGCCGTTCATCCACGAACTCACGCACGAGCCCGCTGTGCCGAGCGTGCGCAGCGCTGCCGAGGCGTTGTTTCCAGCCAGGCGCAGCACCACAGTCGCGCCACCGGCGCGCACCACCAGGCCCGGCGACAGCCTGAGCGCAGCCGACTCGGCGCTGTTCGAGGCATTGCGAGCGTGGCGCCGCCACACGGCTGGCGGCAAACCTGCCTACACCGTGCTGTCTGACGCCACACTCGAACACATTGCTGTCGCCCGACCGACCACCACCCGCGAACTCGCCGACATCCGTGGCATCGGGCCGACGAAGCTCGACCTGTACGGTGCGGCGCTGCTGGTGGTGGTCGAAGACGGTCAATAGGCGCTCAGGCCTGGGCGTCCTTGCCCATGTACAGCAGCACCGACACGATCAGAATCCACAACAGCCAGCCTATGTAGCCGA
The DNA here is from genome assembly GCA_043748395.1 of Ilumatobacteraceae bacterium. Lineage (GTDB taxonomy): Bacteria > Actinomycetota > Acidimicrobiia > Acidimicrobiales > Ilumatobacteraceae > JAYTNH01. The sequence goes on from JAYTNH010000141.1 coordinate 3,093, forward strand.
CCATCTGGAAGATCGTCAGTGCAGGAGCATCGCTCCCCGAAGCGATTGCAGCCACCGCCGACCCAGCCGCCGCAAGCAGTGCGATGTAGGCGGTCCATGCCGGAAGGAACCCCGAACGCATGGTGAGCGCAGCGGCGGCGAGCATGTGCACGGCAACGAGCGCGAGCGCCATTCCGTACATCGCGTACCCGAACGTCCAGACGAACTCGCTCGCTCCCGCGAGCGTGTCGATGCGAATGGCGACGCTGCTGAACATCGCCTGCGCGACTGCAACAATGCTGCCGCTCATCACCAGGCCGAGTACGAACACCAGCGACAACCGCGGGCCATTCGGCTCGAGCCGGGAGATTCTGCACCACATCGACAACAACCACCGCAGCGCGAACGCCAACCCGAACGCGGTAGTGATCGCCGCAATTTTCAGACCGCTGTCGTTGTCGACAAAGTACTTTGCGATCTTCTCTGCCGACGCGTCGGTGGCCGGAGGGGTACCGCCCGTGGCAAAGCCGATGATGTTCAACACCACGAACACCACGCCACCGAGGTATCCCCATCGCTGCCATTTGGCGTCGACGGTTGCATCCATGCTCGTTGCACTCATGCACTTCCCCTTTGTAGTCGGGGCCTTGCCAGGGCGGCTCGGCCACCAACCACGAGGTTGGATCGCTTGCCCGCTTGTGATCGCGGATGCTCAGGCCCCCAGCCCCACCAGCCACCTGCGCACGTTTTCGCCGAGGTGCTCGACGTCGTAGCCACCTTCTTGCAACACCACGGTGGGCAGGCCAAGTTGGCGCACCAACGCACCACAGCGCTCGAAGCCGGCGGTCGTGATCGACAAGTCGCAGATCGGATCGGTGATGAAGGTGTCGAGACCGAGCGACACGACCAACAGCGCGGGACCGAACGCCGAAATTGCCGAGCACGCGGCCTCGAGCGCCACCAGGTAGCGGTCGTCGTCGGTGCGCGCCGCCAGGGGCACGTTGATGTTGCAGCCGGCTCCTCGGCCCGCGCCGGTCTCGTCCGCGAAGCCGATGCTGTAGGGGTATGCCCGCGCCGGGTCGCCGTGCAACGACACGTACTGCACGTCATCGCGTTCGTAGAAGATCTGCTGCGTGCCATTGCCGTGGTGGTAGTCGACATCGAGCACCGTCACCTTGGAGCCCGTGGTGGCAGCAACATGATGAGCGGCGATCGCCGCGTTGTTGAAGAAGCAGTAGCCGCCGTACATGTTCGACACCGCGTGATGTCCGGGAGGCCGACACAGTCCGTAGGCGGCAGGTGCACCATCGAGCACGAACTGCGCCGTGGTGAGCGCAGTGTCGACCGCTCCCCTGGCAGCTTGATAGGTGCCTTCGGTGAGCGGCGTGGTGGTCTCGAAGCACCACCATCCGAGCCGGCCCGAGATTGCCGTCGGCTCGACACCGGCCGACATTCCAGCCCGCAGCGTGGGGTGGTAGAAGACATCGGGCACCACATCGCGAGTGTTCGGATGAGATGTTTGGTACTCGGCCCAACCAGTGGACAGGAAGCGGACGAGGCCTGGGTCGTGAACCTGCTCGATCGGCCCGGTGCCCCACGCTGCAGGTTCTGCGAACTCGAACCGCGCATCGGTGGCGAGCACCTCACGGATCGCCTCGGCCCGCCCGATGTGCTCGAAGGGCTGGTGCGCCGACGAGTTCTCGAACTCGACATGCGGATCGTGCAGCAGGTGGGCGCGGGTGTACACAACCTTCATCGCCCTATCGTGGCAGAGACCGAGCCCACCGCGACTTCCGGAGACACCACTGATGCGCCCACGACACCCCCGAGTGACGGCGCTGGCCGCCGCCGTCGTGGCCGTCGTGGCCGCAACGGCCTTGGCAGGGTGCAACACCGAACGTGGTTCGGCGCCGGCCGACACGCTCGCCGTGGGCAACACCGTTGGTTCGCCGCAGTTGTCCGACAGCGATGCACCGACTCCCCCACTGCCCGAACCCGGCGAGACCGATTCGGTGCCCACCACGCTGCCAGACACCACCAAGCTCGGCACCTGCACGGTCGATGTGGTGGGTGACCTGTCCGACAGTTGGAAGACCGCCACAAACGACGAGGCGTTCACCTATGGCGGGTGGTTCAGCGATATCACCCGGGCAGAGGCTGCGACCAACAGCATCGTGATCGACGACGGCTACTTCTTGCTCACCTGCCGGGCCAGCGGCGATCGAAGCATCGGCTTCGCCGGCAACGTGGCCATCGCCCAGCGTACGACCACCTACCGTCTCGCCCTCAACGGCAACAACGAACCGTCCGGACGGAACGCAATCGCGGCAGTTCTGGCCCTCGAACCCCACGGGGTGTGTGTGCTCGCCGGCGAGGGATCACTCGCGATCGAAGCCTTCGACGACGCGCACATTGCAGGTTCGTTCGGGGTGCCGTTCGTGTGCCCCGATGGCAGCGCCGTCAGCGCCACCGGACGCTTCGCGTTCTCGCGCCCCGAACAGCCAGTGGTTCCGGTGGTCTCGACCACACCGTGACGTCTCGACCACACCATGACTCAGGCCGTCGTAGCTGAAAATCTACGATTGCGAGTGGAATCGAGCTCGTCAGCGTGACGGGCCTTCCACCTCGAAGGGGCAACGATCATGGGTCACAACTTCACTCCATCACGGGCTGCGCGTGCCGCAGTAGGGGCGTTGCTCTCGGCGCTGGCGTTCGTGGGCGGAACAACACTGGTGGCGCAGGGCGGCGACAGCGAACCGCAACCACCACGCACAGACTCGGTGACCACCAGCGGCACCACCTTCGATCCGACGATTCTGACCAAGTTCATCCCGGCAAAGTCATTCGTCGCCAGTCAGGGTGCTGTCGGTTCATTAGAAGCTGACTTCGTCGATGCCGCCGGAGTCAACTGCGTCACGTCTGCCCCCGGCGTAGTCGCCTCGGGCACGGTCACCGAGTTGGATGCTGGTGTCGAGCTCCCCAACGGGTCACGAATCAACAAGATCCGATTCTTCGGCACAGACAACTCTGGACACAACATAGAAATCAGACTCAACAAGGTCGAGTACCTCGTTCCGCTGGACGGCGCTGTCGGACGCGGGGATTCCAATATGGACACGTTCAGCACCGCTGGATTCTCGGGCAACGTCGTTGTGGATGGTTTCGAAGTGAACGACCTGGTCGGAACCCGCGTGTCGACCAGTCCCATTGGCGAAAAGCACTTCTTTCACTCGATTCGGGTCACACTCGGCAACGCCGCCGGGGCCGATCACGTTCTGTGTGGTGTCGAGGTGCTGTACCAGGTGCCCGTGCTCGAAAACCCGGGTGTGGTGTTCTTCCCGCTCACCCCGTACCGCGCGTTCGACTCGCGCATCGCCGCCTACCCACAAGCAGGCATCCTCGCGTCCAACGCCACCAAAGTGATCAGCATCAAAGACAGTCACAACCTCACCACCGG
>JAYTNH010000142.1:0-4166 GCA_043748395.1 Ilumatobacteraceae bacterium
TTCGCGTGCCGCGCTCAACGCCGCAGCCGAGGGCCGGGTCGAGTGTCTCGTGCTCGTGGGTGCCGATCCGCTCGCCGACTTCCCCGATACCGACCTGGCGCGCCGTGCGCTCGCCGGCGCGCGCCGCATCATCGCTGTCGACACGTTCTTGTCGCCTTCGGCGGCGTTGGCCGGTGTGGTGCTGGCGGCGAGCGCCTACGCCGAGAAGGCCGGCACCACCACCAACCTCGAGGGTCGGGTTTCCACGCTCGCGCAAAAGGTCACACCGCGTGGCACCACTCGGCCCGACTGGATGATCGCCACCGAGCTTGCCGACGCTCTGGGCACCGATCTCGAATTCACCTGCGTCGACGACGTGACCGCTGCTGTCGCCGCCGCCGTCGACGCGTACTCCGAGGTCACTCGGTCTGGCCTGCAGTCCAACCGCAACGGACTGCTCACCACCGTCGACCTCACCGTCGACCCCATGAACGTCGTGCCGGTGCAGCTCACCGAACGCAACAGCTACGACTATCGGCTGGTGGTGAGCCGCAAGCTGTACGACCAGGCCATGGGCACCGCCATGTCACCCTCACTTGCGGGTCTAGCGGCAGGCGCCATGGTGCACCTGAACCCGCTCGATCTCGAGCGCGTGGGCGTGGTCGACGGAGCCCAAGCCAAGGTCTCGAGCGCGAAGGGCACCGTGGTGCTGCGCGCCGTTGCCGACTCCACCGTGCTCCGCGGTACGGCGTGGGTGCCGTTCAACCAGCCGGGCACCAACATCGGTGAGCTCATCGACTGTTCGCAGCCAGTCACCGACATCCGCATCGAGAATCTCTGATGCTCGCGCTCGATCCATTGCTCATCGGGGGGCTCACCCTCGGCGACGTACTCATCGTGCTGCTCAAGGTGCTGGTGGTCTTCGTCCTGGGTCTGGTGGGCACCATGCTCATGGTGTGGTTCGAGCGCAAGGCCATCGCCGGCATGCAGAACCGCATCGGCCCCAACAAGGCCGGCCCCTGGGGCATCCTGCAGACGCTCGCCGACGGTATCAAGTTGTTCTTCAAAGAAGACCTCGTGCCCGCCGGTGCCGATCGATTCGTGTTCAAGCTCGCTCCATACCTGGCATTCGTCCCCGCGTTCCTCGTGTGGTCGGTCATCCCGCTCGGTGGCGACTTCAGCAATGGCAAAGACGGCACAGTCATCTTGTTCGGCCATGCCACCAAGTTGCAGCTGGCCGACCCGCCCATCGGCGTGCTGCTGGTGCTCGCGCTCAGCGCCATCGCGGTCTACGGCATCATGCTGGCCGGCTGGAGCTCCGGCTCGAAGTATCCGCTGCTCGGCTCGGTGCGCGCGTCGGCGCAAATGGTGAGCTACGAGGCCGCGCTCGGGCTCAGCCTCGCGGCCGTCATCCTGGTGAGTGGCACACTCAGCACCAGCGGCATCGTGTTCGCACAGAGCAGTGTCAGCAAGTGGAGCATCATCGCCACCGGTGTGTTGCCGTTCGTGATCTTTCTCATCGCCGCCACCGCCGAGCTCAATCGGCCGCCATTCGACCTCGTCGAAGCCGAACAAGAACTGGTGGGGGGGTTCAACACCGAGTATTCGAGCATCAGGTTCGCGTTGTTCTTCCTGGCCGAGTTCATGAACACCATCACCATGAGCGGCATCATCGTGACCCTGTTCCTCGGTGGTCCGCAGCCGATTTCGTTCGGCAACACCACCATCGACCTGCCGCTCGGACCGCTCACCGGCACGGTGTGGTTCTTCCTCAAACTGATGCTGTTCTTGTACATGTACGTCTGGTTCAGGGCCACGCTGCCCCGGCTGCGCTACGACCAGTTGATGAACCTCGGCTGGAAGCTGCTCATCCCCGTGGCGCTCGGTTGGTTCATGCTGCTCGCCGCGTTCCGCGTTGGCCGCGACGCCGGCTGGAACCGCTGGGTGGTCGGCGTCGTCACCGTTGCTGCCCTGCTGCTCGGCGCGGTGCTCATGACCGCCGCCAACCGCGTGAGCGCCCGCAACCGCGAACGCGAAGGAGCAATGTTCTGATGGGTTACCTCGATGGCTTCCTCGTCACCATCAAGCAGCACCGCCTGTTCGGCGGCCAGCGCGTCACCACCCAGTACTCAGGTGGTCGCGCTGCCAAGAAGGGCAAGTCGGCTTCGCTCGACGAAAAGATCCACAAGCCCGAGCGCCTGCACGGGCGTCACGTGCTCAACCGGTACGAAGACGGCATGGAGAAGTGCATCGGCTGCGAGTTGTGCGCAGGTGTGTGCCCGGCCAAGTGCATCCATGTGCGCGGTGCCGACAACGATCCGCTCGAGCCCACCTCGCCAGGTGAACGATTCGGGTTCGTGTACGAGATCAACTACCTGCGCTGCATCCATTGCGATCTGTGCGTCGAGGCATGCCCCACCGAGGCCATCACCGAGACCAAGTTGTTCGAGTTCAGCTTCACCAACCGACGCGACGCCATCTACACCAAGACCGAGTTGGTGGTCGGCGACGACGGCAAACCGCAGCAGTTGCCGTGGGAAGACTGGCGCGAAGGCGACGACGTGCTCACCAGCGGCTGGATGCGGGCTACAGCTCCCAGTGGCGACGCGGCGTTCGTCGGCGAAGTCGGTTGGAGCGGCGAACTCGGTTACGGCGTGCGCGCCGCCGAAGCCCCCGCCGATCCTGTGCAGCCCACTGTTCGCGCTGTCGGGCGCGCCCGCGAAGGGGGCGATCACTAGATGGAGCTGTTCGTCTTCGTGTGTGCCAGCCTCATGGTGCTCGGCGGTGCCGTCGGCGTGGTGGTGCGCGCCCACCCGGTGCACGCGGCGCTGAGCTTGGTGCTCACGCTGTTCGGTGTAGCGGTGCTGTTCGTCGCCCAAGACGCCCACTTCCTCGCGGCGGTGCAGGTCATCGTGTACGCCGGTGCCATCGTGGTGCTGTTTCTGTTCGTCATCATGCTGCTCGGCGTCGACCAACTCGAGAACATGCACGTCGAACCGATCCGAATCCAGCGACCGCTCGCCGCGGTGTCGGGTGTGGGTTTCGTGGGCGTCATCGTTGCCGCCATTGTGAAGTCGCGCGATGTGCCGGTGCCGCCGGTGCGCGCTACCGACGCCGTCGCGGCAGCCGGCGAACTGAGTGACTCCAACATTCGGGCGCTGGCGCGCGACCTGTTCAGCGACCGCGTGCTTGCGTTCGAGCTCACCTCGGTACTGCTCGTCATTGCTGTCGTTGGCACCGTGCTGCTCACCCGCCGCCCGCCCAGCTCGGTTCGGGTTCAGGTTCAACCTGGGGGCGATGCGTCGTGATTGCGGTTCAGCCCACCACCACCTGGTACCTCATCCTTGCTGCGGTGCTCTTTGGCGTCGGCATGGTGGGTGTCATGGTGCGTCGCAACCCACTGGTGCTGTTCATGTGCATCGAGATCATGCTCAACGCCGTCAACCTCAGCTTCGTGGCGCTGGCCCGCAAACTCGGCGACATCGGTGGCCAGACCACCGTCTTCTTCGTGATGGTCGTAGCCGCTGCCGAGGTCGTCGTGGGCCTCGGCATCATCGTGTCCATCCTGCGTCGCAAGCCTGGTGCCACCACCGACGACCTCGCCGAGCTGAAGGGCTGAGCGTGCTCGACCTCGTGTGGCTCATTCCGGCGCTGCCGTTGGCTGGCTTTGTGTTCATCTTGCTGTTCGGCCGCAAGCTCGGCGACCCCCGCTCGGGCTACCTCGCCACGCTCATGTGCGGCGGCGCGTTCGCCGTCACCGTTGGCGTGTTCTTCGAACTGCTGTCGAAGTCCGCCGAAGAACGGGCGCATGTCGCCAAGTTGTTCACCTGGGTGCCGGTGGGTTCGTTGCAGGTCGACCTGGCGTTCTTGGCCGACCCGCTCAGCATCACCATGTGCCTGTTCGTCACCGGCATCGGTTCGCTCATCCACCTGTACGCCATCGGCTACATGCACGGCGATCCGAAGTTCTCCAAGTTCTTCTTGTACCTCAATCTCTTTGCGTTCAGCATGCTCATGCTGGTGCTCGGCGAGAACCTGTTGGTCACCTTCCTCGGCTGGGAGGGTGTCGGCACATGTAGCTACCTGCTCATCTCGTTCTGGCACCACAAAGACAGCGCGGCCACAGCCGGCAAGAAGGCGTTCGTCACCAACCGCGTGGGCGACTGGGGCTTCATGATGGCGATGTT
>JAYTNH010000143.1:0-3584 GCA_043748395.1 Ilumatobacteraceae bacterium
CGCGCCGTAGACCCCAACGGGTGGAACATCGAGATCAAGCACCCCGCCCCCGATGAAGTCGTCACTCACCACACGCTGGGCATGTCGACGTCGGGTAACGATGCGCTCGCCTCGGTGTTGAGCCCACGGATCAGCCGCAACGCGCGCACGCCGCTGTCGGGGCAGACAGATCCGAGCACCGTGGTGCGACTTGCAGTGGTCTCATGCGCCGAGGCAGTCGATGCCCAAGCCCTCGCCGAGGCTGCCGTGGCCTCGAGCCCGTCGGCGGCAAACGCCATGATGTCGCGAGCGAACGTATCGGCGTGGTTGCTCACACCCATCGGAGTCGTGATCGTGCGCCCCGACTAGATTCGGCGGCGCATGGGCTTTCGTCAACACCTCCAACGCGCCTGGGTCATCAGCGACTCGATGCTCTGCGTCGGGCTCGACCCCGATCGCGACCGGCTACCCACCCAGCTGGCCTCATCGCCCCACGCAACGTTCACTTTCTGTCGCGAGATCATCGATGCCACAGCCGACCTCGTGTGCGCGTTCAAACCACAGATCGCCTACTTCGCGTCGCAGGGTGCCGAAGCCGAGCTCGAACGGATCTGCCAGTACATCCGCACGACCTATCCCAACGTGCTCCTGGTGCTCGACGCCAAGCGTGGCGACATCGGCTCCACCGCCGAGCACTACGCGCGTGAGGCATTCGACCGCTACGGAGCCCACGTGGTGACCGTGAACCCGTACCTTGGTACCGACTCGATCACGCCGTTCCTCCAGCACCCCAACGGTGGCGTGTTCGTTCTGTGCCGCACATCGAACGCCGGCGGAAACGACTTCCAGTCGCTCGAGATTGAAGGTGAGCCGCTCTTTGCACACGTCGCACGGCGCGCCGCGACCGAATGGAGCCTGATCGGTGAATGTGGGCTGGTGGTGGGCGCCACGTACCCCGACCAGCTCCACCAAGTGCGCGATATCGTTGGCGATCTGCCCTTGTTGATTCCGGGTGTGGGCGCGCAGGGTGGCGACATCGATGCCACCGTTGCGGCGGGGGCAGCAGGCGACGGCTACGGCATGGTGATCAACTCGTCGCGGGCCATTCTGTATGCGGGCAACGGCGACGACTTCGCGATCGCTGCTCGCGCGGCGGCCATGGCAACCCGCGATCACATCAGGGCCGCTGCCCCGACGCGCTGAGCCTCAGCCCAGCAGGGCGTCGACAGAGATGATGCCCGGCGCAACACGCAGCGCCGCGATCACATCGTCATCGACCGGAGCGGTTGGCGCGATGAGCATGACCGCCGTACCTGGGATGGCCGCACGACCGACGTCCATGTCGGCGATGTTCACGCCCGCATTGCCCAACAGCGTGCCGACGGTTCCGATGACTCCCGGGCGGTCGTCGTTCTTGATGACCAGCATGTGGTCGGACGGCGGCACATCGAAGTTGTGGTCGTCGACCAGTACGATGCGCTGCTCGCTGCGGCGGCCCACCAGCGTGCCCGAGATGCAGTGGCCGCCGCCGCTCAGCGTGATGAGGTTCACGAAGTCGGTGGGCGTGCTGCTGTTGATCTCGCGTACGTCGACCCCGTGGTCTTTGGCAATCTGCGGCGCGTTCACATAGGTAACGACATCGTCGCTGATCACACCGAAGAAGCCCTTCAGCGCAGCCAGGCTGAGAATGCGAGTGTCGTAGCCGGCGATGTCGCCCTCGGTGCACACTTCGAGCGATTCGGGTGCCTGGCCACACAACGACGAGAACAGCCGCCCCAGTCGCTCGGCCAGGGGCAGGTAGGGGCGCAACGTCTCGTTCGCCTCAGCCGCGTTGACGTTGACGGCGAACGGCACGAACTCGCCGGCCAAGGCCAACTGCACCATGTCGGCGATGGTGTCGCCGGCCTTGTCTTGTGCCTCACGAGTAGAGGCGCCGAGGTGCGGTGTCACCACAATGCTGTCGAGTTCGAACAGCGGCGACGACAGCGTGGGCTCGGTGACGAACACGTCGATGGCGGCACCGGCGATGACGCCGTCGCGTACTGCCTCGGCCAACGCCGCTTCGTCGACGATGCCGCCACGGGCGACGTTGATCACGCGTAGCGAGGGCTTCGCCTTGAGCAAGAGATCGCGGTTGATGAGGCCAGTGGTCTCTTTGGTCTTCGGAAGGTGCACGGTGAGGAAGTCGGCCTCGGCGACAGCTTGGTCGAGGGTGAGCAACTCGACCCCGAGCTGGCGGGCACGGTCGGCCGACACAAACGGGTCGTATGCAACCAAGCGCATGCCGAACGCCTTGGCCCGATCGGCTACGAGCTTGCCGATGCGGCCGAGGCCGATGATGGCCAGCGTCTTGTCGGCCAACTCGACACCTTCCCAACGGCTGCGTTCCCACCGGCCGGCCTTCAGTGCGGCGTGAGCCTGCGGCACGTTGCGCGCCTGCGCGAGCAACAGCGCCATGGTGTGCTCGGCCGCCGACACGATGTTGCTCTGTGGAGCGTTCACCACCATGACACCGCGGCGCGTAGCCGCGTCGACATCGACATTGTCGAGTCCGATACCCGCACGACCCACCACCATCAGGTCGGAGCCTGCGGCGAGCACCTCGTCAGTGACCTGTGTGGCCGAACGCACGATGAGCGCATGCGCTCCGCGCACGTGCTGCAGCAGACCGGACAGGTCGAGTTGGACGTCGACCTCGTGCCCAGCAAGGCGGAGGCGGTCGAGGCCACCATCAGCGATTTCTTCGGTAACCAAGATGCGTGCCATTGCGACCATCGTTACCGCCGCACCCATCGGAAACGAAGCGAGTTGAACGATCTGTTCAATCAGCGCACCACGCGCTCCATCTACACTCGGCTCGTGGTCGCCCAACATGATGCCGTTGAGCAGTGGTTTCTCCGGCGCGGTGTGCCCCACTTCATCGAACGCGATCACCCCGTTGCCGGATTGTGGAGCAGGGCCCTGCCGCTGCTGCTCATCTTCTATGTGGTCGGTGGCCTGAACGCGCTCGACGTGCGGACGTGGACATGGCAGCGCAATGTGGCCGCCGCCGCATTCACCGTCGTGCTGCTGGCCGCTACATGGATCGCTGCCAACCTGCTGCGTCGCCGCCCGGCATGGTCTCGACCTCGCACCATAGGCGTCCCCGAACTGGTGGTGTTCGTGGTGGGTCCCACGGTGCCGTCGCTGGTGTTCGGGCAGTACGGCGATGCCGCCGAGGCCTTCGTGGCCGGCCTCACCGTGCTGGCAGCGATCTTCCTCATCACCAGTTACGGCGTATTGCCCCTAATGGGATGGGCGCTGCGTCGCAGCGCTGCTCAGCTCAGCGTGCTGGGACGGATGATCGTTCGTGCGCTGCCGCTGTTGTTGTTGTTCACCACGTTCTTGTTCATCAACGCCGAGGTGTGGCAGTTGGCCGGCACCTTGGCGGGGCCTGCGTACATCGCCACGTTGGCGATCTTCTTCGTCTTGGGCAGTGTGTTCGTGCTGTCGCGCATCCCGTCGCTCATGACCGGCCTCAACGACTTCGCCGACTGGACCGACGTGGCGACCCTGGTGCATGGCACCCCGGCCGAACACTTCGACCTACCTAACAGCGGCCCTCC
>JAYTNH010000144.1:0-2991 GCA_043748395.1 Ilumatobacteraceae bacterium
AACTCCTCACCCTCGACACCATCGTCGGGTGTGAGCCGAGCTGCGAGCAGATCGGTGAGGAGATCGTCCTTAGGTTGCGCTCGACGCGCGTCGAACTCGCCGGCGAAGAAGCGCTGCATCTCGAGCACCTGTTCGGCCGACTCGAGCCACTCGTGGTCGTCGAGTCGACGACCGATCGAGGCGACGGCGGCATCGGCCCATCGCTTGAAGTCGCCGAACCGCTCCTGTGGTACGCCGAGCGCTGCGGCCACCGTGCGCGTGGGGATGGGCACACAAAAAGTCGGGATCAGATCGACCACCGTGTCGGCTCCCCCGACGACCATTGTGTTGACGAGCGCGTCGATGAGATCGTTGCAGATCGCCTCGACCGTGGGGGCCAGCTCGGCGACGCGTTTGAGGGTGAACGCCTTCGACACCAACCGGCGGTATCTGGTGTGCACCGGTGGATCGACGGTGAGCATCGTCGGGGGGCGACCCCATCCTTGTCGTGCGATTTCCTTCAGCCGCGCGAGCAGATGTGCCGGCGGCGCGCCTCCCGGCCCACCGATGAGCGACGAGTACGTGCGCCAATCGCCGAGCACTTCGGCGACGAGGTCGTAGCGAGACACCGCGTACACGATCTGGCCGGGTCGCCCAACCAGTTCGCCCGGCATCTCGTACACGGGCTGCTCGGCCCGTAGCCGCGAGTAGTGCGGGTACGGACACTGCATGACCTCGGCGGTGCGTGGGTCGAACTCGAGGGTCGAGTCGTCGACCGCGCTCATGGTCGGGCCATCCATGTCTCGAGCAATGCATGGAAGTGGCGCAGCTTGGTCTCTTGGTAGTTGGCAAAGGTCACGGTGTCGATCGCCCCGCTCTCGAGTCCGGCTTGAACCTTCGCGAGGTTGAAGACATCCTGATTGAACACACGGGCCAGCAGACCCAACTCGAAGGCATCGGTCCAATCGTCGTCGGGGCCGAGCCAGTGGATCGGTGCCGATGGGGGCTTGGGCCCCGACTCGTCATACGGCGACAAGATCAGGCATTCCATGATGGCCATGTCGTGCTGGTTGCCGTACGGGCGAAAGCGATACACGATGCGGTTGAACGCACCCCATGGATGGAAGTTCGGGAACAGTGTGTAATAGATGTTGTCGCACAGTTCGGCGTCACTGAGTCGTGCAGCTTCGGCGGCGCCGACAACCGACTCCATCGCTCTACGCCGAAGCGCCCCTGCCACCTCACGCGCCGTCTTTCCGTCGGGCACCTTCACCATCGCCGGTTCGTCGAGGCTGCGGTCGAACATCGCGTCGAGCGTCTCTTGCTCGGTCGGCACCCAACCCAGATGTGGGCTCGGCGTTCCGTTGGGCGTGATGGCTCGCGAGAACGTCGGCCAGGCGTCGTACTGGCTGTTGGCGTCGCCGATTCCGGCCAGCAGCTGCGGGTGCGTGGCCACCACGTGATACGCCTCCATGAAGGCTTCCTGCGCCAGCTTCCAGTTGCAGCGCATCACCTTGGCGACGTGTGTCTGCTTGTACCGCCGTTCGAGCGGCCAGCGATCGAAGTGCTTCGTGAGATCGCCGAGATGATCGGCGAGAGGCGCGGCCTCGGGATCGAGGTTGATGAACACAAACCCGCCCCAGACGTCGACGCTCACCTCTGGCAACGTCCAGTCGTCGTCGACCTGCGGGAAATCCCACTTGCATGGCACCTGCTTCAAGCTGCCATCGAGGTGCCATGCAAAGCCATGAAATGAACATCGAAGCTCGGTGTCGCGTCCGGGCTTGTCCTTCAACAGACGCCCACGGTGCAGGCACACGTTGTGGAAGCCGCGAATGGTGTCGGGGGTGCTCCTCGTGACCACAATCGAGATGCCAGCGATGTCGTACGTGAGGTGATCTCCGACCTCGGGGATGTCGTCCTCACGACAGGCCATCTGCCAGACGCGTCGCCACAGCTTGTCGACCTCGAGCCGGTGGAACTCCGCCGATGTGTATCGCTCGACCGGTACGAACATGGGCATGTCGTCGAGCGACGACCTCCACCGGAAGACGTCGGGAGCGGTGATCGAATCGGCATCGAGCAGGTCTTGGTAGTCGATTCCTCTGACCGTCGCTCGGGGTGATTCGAGCGCCGTCATGACTTCACCAGCGGACGAACGTCCTTGAGACCCTGGGCATGTGTCGCAGGGAGCTGCGGGCCGGCCAACCAGCCGCACAGGTGCGCGTCGGCATGATGAAGCTCGCCCGAGACGTAGTCACCTGAAGCAGTGAACATTCCGACCAACCCGGCCAGGGCGACCTCGACCAGACCGTCGTCGCGAACGTCGTAGATCGCGCCGCTCAACGGATGTTTACGTCGTCGCATGTACATGCCCCCTTCTGTCCATCGCGCTGAATCGCACCTGGTACGGCAACCTACGGAATTGATCGCGCGATCAATAGGGCCTTTGGTCCCGGTGGGCTGCTACTGCAACGCGGTGTCGATGCGAGCCATGACCTCGGGGGTGAGCAGCGCCAGCACGTCGAGCGCAGCAAAGTTCTCGACGACCTGACTCGCCTTGCTGGCACCGGTGATGACGGTGCTGACATGAGGGTTCGCGGCGCACCAGGCGATCGCGAGTTGAGCCATGGTGCAGCCCAGATCTTCCGCGATCGGACGAATGCGCTCGGCCTTGGCAAGCTCGGCCGGGTCGGACAATCGCGCCGCAAGCCAGCCGTAGCCCTCGACCGCAGCGCGGCTGTCGGGCGGGATGCCATCGCGATACTTGCCGCTGAGCAGACCCGACGCGAGCGGGCTCCAGATGGTGGTGCCGAGACCGAGGTCTTCGTAGAGGCGGGCGTACTCGGTCTCGACCCGGGTACGGCTGAGCATGTTGTACTGCGGTTGCTCCATCACCGGCTTGTGGAGGTGATGCCGTTCAGCGATGTCCCATGCTGCGCGAATCTCGTCGGCGGTCCATTCGCTCGTACCCCAATACAGCGCTTTGCCCGAGCTCACCATGTCGCTCAT
>JAYTNH010000145.1:0-2861 GCA_043748395.1 Ilumatobacteraceae bacterium
GGCCGTGCGCACCACCTCGATCCGCTGGCGCTCACCATCGAGGGCGACGAGATCGTCGACACCGCGAGCAGCCTACGTCTCAACGCTGCTGAGGCGACGATGGGTGTCTCGTTCGACGAGACCTTCGAACACCACCATCCACCCACTGGTGAGCTCGACGAGAACGGCCAAGGCAACTGCCACACCGCCTTCGCGTTCGTGGCGCATCGGGCGGTGGTCGATGTCGATCCCGAGCTCGGCCTCGTCAAGGTCATTCAAATCGCGACTGCCCAAGATGTGGGGCGGGCCCTCAATCCGCTCAGTGTCACGGGCCAGATCGAGGGCGGTATCGCCCAAGGTGTCGGGCTGGCTGTGATGGAAGAGATCATCCAGATCGACGGTCGCATCCGCAACGCCAACTTCACCGACTACCTGCTCCCGACGTTTCTCGACATGCCCGACGTGGTGATCAGCCTGGTCGAGGAGCCCGATCCCAGGGCACCGATGGGTGCCAAAGGTGTCGGCGAGCCGCCCACCATCTCGTCGACACCGGCCGTGGTCGCCGCGATCCGTGATGCCATCGGCAAAGACCTGTGGCGCGTACCGGTGCGTCCTTACGACATCACCGGCTGACACGCGTCGGCCAGCGCCGGTGTGCTCGCGAACGGGTGAGTGCGTTAGGTTGGCGCTTGTTGCCAACACCGACGAGAGGCGTTTTGCGAGTGTCGACTGACCGTGAAGTCATGACCTGGGAGATCTTCGGAACGGCATCGCGCGATCTTGCGCAGATGGTCGCCGATGACTACGAGCCCGACATGATCTTGTCGATCGCACGCGGTGGACTGCTCATCGGTGGAGCGCTGGGCTATGCGCTATCGGTGAAGAACGTGTACACCATGAACGTCGAGTTCTACACCGGCGTCGACGAACGGCTCGAAGTTCCGCGCATCTTGCCGCCAGCGCCCGATTTCGTCGACGTGTCCGACGCCCGCATCCTCATCGCCGACGACGTCGCCGACACGGGGCACACGCTGCGTAGCGTGCAGCAATTCTGCGAGGGCAAGGTGGCCGAGGTGCGTACTGCGGTGCTGTACGAAAAGAGTCATTCAGTGGTGCAGTGCGACTATGTGTGGAAGCGCACCGACCAGTGGATCAACTTTCCGTGGAGCGACAAAGATCCTGTCGCGAAGCGCGACTGGTCGGTCAAGGACGCCTGACGCTGGTCAGTGTTTCGACAGGATCTTGAGTGCAGCGTTGCGACCGCTGGCTCCCCACACACCTGCACCAGGGAACGTCGCTGCGCCGGTGAGGTAGAGGCCCTCGACAGGTGTCTCGTACCGTGTCAGCTCGGGGTCCTTGTTGCGTAGCGCCGCGAGCGGCCCACCCGCAAAGCTGGTGGCGTGACCGTGCGGTAGGTGGAACTCGCGCTCGTATCGATCGGGGGTCATGGCCCGCCACTCGCCGATTGAGTCGAGAAAGCCGGGTTCGAGCAACGTCGCGAAGCGCTCGAGCCAACGACGGGGCTCGGGGCTGTTCGGCCAGCCCCCAGGCAATGCGTACGGGGTGAACAATGCCTCGAGACTGAACACGTGGCGGCGTGGGGGAGCGATGCTCGGGTCGAGTACCGACGGTACGTTCACCAAGAGGCCGGGCTGATCGAGCAGTTGTCCGGAGGCCATGAGGCCATACCCGCGGTGTATCTCGGCGAGTGACGGGGCAACGATGGTGGTGGCACCGATCGGCTGCTCGCCACTTTCGTGCGTGGGGAGCCGCAGCAGGCGCGGCACTTCGCTGATGATCGCGTCGATCTTCGATTCGTAGCCGTCGTCGTGCGCGATGGCGCGCCACCGTTCGACCAGTGCCCGAGCTTGGGGTGGAGGGTCGCGCAACCAAGCGAGGAACGTGTCGTGCGGGTTGCAGGCCGAGACGACGATCGATGCAGTGACCTCGGTGTCGTCGTCGAGCGTGACGCCACGAACAGCGCGCCCCTCGCAGGTGATCGCGCCCACTCGGGTGGCGGTGCGAACTTCGCCGCCGAATGCGATGAACGACTTGAGCAGCGTGTCGGGCACCATGCCACTGCCACCGACCGGCCGGCCGACACTGCCCGCATGCCTCAGCGCGTAAGTGAGTGCACCCAGACCACTGGCAGGGAACTCGGGCGAGATGCCCCACACCATCGGTCCGGTCACGATGGCTGGGCCCTGCAGTGCGTCGGTCGTGAAGAACTCGCGCATCACATCTGCCGCGCTGCGGCGACTCCACCTCAGCAACGTGCTCACGCCACGGCCGCGTTTGGCGAGCACCTTCTTGGTGATACCGCCCAGCGAGGGCGGGTCGTTCGCTGCGTCGAGTACCAAACGCACGGCTGGCAACGCGGCGCGTAGGTAGCGGCGATAGCCGGCCACCTCGCCGGGGTAGGTCTGTGCCAGCGCGTCGACAGTGGCTTCGATGTCGTGGTACAGCGGCCATGCCGGTCCGCCACTCCATGCAGCATTCAGCTGTGCCGGGTCGACATCGAGGTAGCGCAGGCCGTGCTCGGCGAGACCGAGTTCGTCGATCACGGGGGTGGTGCGGAAGGTGATGTGGTCGCAGTTGCAGATGTTCACGTGTCCACCGCCGAACGGCTCGCTTGCTGCAGTTCCGCCCACCGTGTCGCGTGCCTCGATGAGCAACGTTTTCAGGCCAGCACGGGCAAGATAGGCGGCACAGACGAGGCCGTTGTGGCCGGCGCCGATGACGATGGCATCGTGATCGTTGGTTCGCACGTGAGCATTCTGGCCCGTCAATCGTCGAGCGGCAGTAACGTGCGCTTGTGACCCACTCTGTGCGGCGATTCGTCGATCTCTCCGGACCCGAGGTGGCTTCGCGGCTCACCGAGT
>JAYTNH010000146.1:0-3351 GCA_043748395.1 Ilumatobacteraceae bacterium
AGTCGACCTTGATCTGCATCGGGTAGCCGAGCCACCCGAAGATGTCGATGTTGTCCCAGCCCTCTTTGTTGTCGCCGCGGGGCGGGTAGTAGTTGATGCTCACCTTGTGGAACACGTTGCCGTAGAGATCGGGGTTCTTGGCCGGCTCGAGGATGTCTTCGAGCACACCCAACTTCGACTCTTCCTTGGTCTTGAAGTTCTCGGGCGCATCGAGCACCTCGCCGTCGCGGTTGCCGAGGATGTTGGTGCTGTACCAACCCGCCAGGCCGAGCTGACGGGCCTTGAGCATGGGGGCGAGCACCGTCTTCATGAGGGTCTGGCCGGTCTTGAAGTCTTTACCGCTGATGGGCACGTTGTGGTCGGTGGCGAACTGACGCAGCACCGGTGTGTCGACTGCCAGGTTGGGGGCTCCGTTGGCGAACGGCACGCCTTCGAGCAGCGCAGCGTAGGCGTAGAGCTGGGCGGGCGAGATCATCTCGTCGTTGGCGTCGATGGCTGCCTCGAACGCTTCGACGTTCTGGTGCATGGGGCCGGCTTCGATGTAGATCTCGGTGCTTGCGCACCAGATCATGACCAAGCGGTCGACCTTCTTTTCGTCGCGAAACGTGTTGATGTCTTCGCGAATCATCTCGAGCATGGCCCGCTTCGACGTGGTCTGTTTGATGTGATTGCCCTCGAGGTTGCGCGCGTACTTGCGCTCGAACGCGGCAGTCATCGGCCGAATATCACGCAGAACGTCGCTGACCGCTTCGATGTGCTTGCCGGCTTCGAGCACACCGGCGCGTGATGCTGCCACGTATGCGTCGTCGGGGTAGACGTCCCACGCGCCCCACACGATGTCTTCGAGTGCGGCCAGGGGCACGAAGTCTTTTACCAGCGGGCTGCGACTCTCGGTGCGCTTGCCGAGGCGGATGGTACCCATCTGGGTGAGGCTGCCGATGGGCAGGCCCATACCGCGCTTCACAAGCTCGACGCCGGCGATGAGGGTGGAGGCCACGGCGCCGAGACCGACGGTGAGCACGCCAAGGCGGCCCGTCGCAGGGGCAATCGTGGGAGAATCAGGAGAAGCCATTCCCACAGGTTATGAACTCTGAGGCGCTTAGTATCCAACTTCGTGACATTTGACGAGCGAACAGCCGACCGAACAGTGGGCGGAGCCGTGCTGATGGACGGCAGTCGATTGCGTGACGAAATCGTCGTCGAACTTCGAGCCATCATCGAAGCTGCGGGTTCACCGCACGTCTGTCTGGCCACGTTGCTGGTGGGCGACGACAAGCCGAGCCACGTCTACGTGCGCATGAAGCACACTCAAGCGGGCAAGGCCGGAATGGTGAGCCGCAGCGAGTCGCTGCCGGCCGACGCCTCTCAGGCGCAGATCGAAGACATGGTCGCGGCGCTCGCTGCCGACCCACTGGTGCACGGCATTCTGGTGCAGAGCCCGCTTCCGGCAGGGCGCGACGAGGGCGCCGTCCTCAAGCTCATTCCCGCTGAGAAAGACGTCGACGGCCTCACCGAAGCCTCGATGGGCCGACTGGTTCGCAACGAGCCAGGTCTGGTCGGGTGCACGCCGCTGGGCATCATGCGGCTGCTGCAGCGGTATGGCATTGCGACCTCGGGTCGCCGTGCGGTGGTCGTGGGGCGGTCGATGTTGGTCGGCCTGCCCGTGTCGCTGCTACTCGCACGCAAGGGCACCGACGCCACTGTCACCATCGCCCACAGTCGCACCGCCGATCTGGTCGACGTGTGTCGCGAAGCCGACATCATCGTGGCCGCGGCGGGTCAGGCCGGCATGATCACCGCCGCCCATGTACGGCCGGGCGCCACAGTGATCGACGTCGGTGTGTCGCGATCGGCCGAGGGCATCGTGGGCGATGTGTTGTTCGACGAGGTGCAAGCAGTCGCCGGCGCCATCACACCAATGCCCGGAGGCACCGGCCCGATGACCATTGCGTGCCTGCTGCAGAACACCCTCACCGCTGCACGCCTGCAAGGAGCCTTCCCCGCATGAGCAATGTGCCCGAGAGCAATCCGCACAGCATGCCCCACAGCGTTCCGGCCGATACCAAGGACTGGACATGGGTACTCGAGCGAATCTGTCCCGCCTGCGCATTCGACGCCGAGACCTTTCCGCCGCAGTCAGTCGCATCGGCCGTGCGCAGCCAAGCTGTGGCGTGGAGCGAACTGCTCGTACATCCGCTCGTGCACGAACGGCCGGCGCCGCATGTGTGGTCGGCGCTCGAGTACGGCTGTCACGTGCGCGACGTGTTCGTGCTGTACGAGCGGCGCCTGCAACTCATGCTCACGCAGCAGCACCCCACGTTCGCCAACTGGGACCAGGACGAAACGGCCGTCAGCGAGCGCTACGACCTACAAGATCCGCTGGTGGTCATCCGCGAATTGAGTGCAGCCGCCGCTGGCCTGGCCGATGCATTCGAGAGCGTGCGCGACGATCAGTGGAACCGCACCGGCGTGCGCAGCGACGGCGCCGTGTTCAGCATCTCATCGTTCGCGCAATACATGATCCACGACCCGCTGCACCATCTGTACGACGTACAGAAGGGATACCGGCAGCTGACAGGGGAGTAGTCGTGACACCGGACTCGCCCGGTCAACGAGGTGCCTGCGCTGTCATCCAAACCGCCATCTCGTGCCGTCTCGCATGACACCGCGTGATCGCCAGCCGTCCGTTTCACCTTTCAAGCCGCCCCTCGATCCCCCAACCAAGCCGGTGGGCGCGAAAACTCCACATTTGTGGGAGTCCCGCACCCACCCGGAATCGAAATCGAAGTGACGAGAACCCGGCGAGGGAGGAGGCCCCTACGGCTGAGCGCAGACCTGATCTGTCACGGGTTGCGAAATCGGCCACCGGGGTGCCAGACTGATCTAGATGTGCACCAACCCCAGCACCCTCGTAGTACTTATCGTGTAGACGCACGACCGACATAGTCGCGTGCGTCCACAGCCTCCCAACTTGGGGGGCTGTTTCGTTTTTCGGAGTCAGTTCAAGTCACCAGTCGGATTTGCCAGTCGAAGATAGGGAGCAACCATGAAGATCACAGGAGCCCAAGCGCTCATCAGATCGCTTGAGATGGAAGGCGTCGAAGTGATGTTCGGCCTACCCGGTGGGTGCATCCTGCCGGCGTACGACCCGCTGCTCGATTCGCCCATCCGGCACATCTTGGTGCGCCACGAGCAGGGTGCCGGCCACATGGCCGAGGGCTATGCGCACGTCACCGGTCGCCCCGGCGTGGCCATGGTGACCAGCGGTCCCGCAGCCACCAACATGGTGACGCCGCTCATGGACGCCTACATGGACTCCATCCCGATGGTGTGCATCACCGGGCAGGTGCC
>JAYTNH010000147.1:0-5738 GCA_043748395.1 Ilumatobacteraceae bacterium
TGTCGCTGGCGTAGGTGACGATGCAGGCGTGCAGGGTGGGGTCGTCGGGCAGCACGCCATCGGCCCGCAGCCACACTCGCTGCCCGGTCGATGGATTGCCTTGCCGGCTGAATGGATCGCCGTCGACGTAACGCAGATCGATCGGTCGGGGCCGGTCGTACCAGTCGCCCATGCGTTCTTTGTACGGCTCCATCCGCGTCTTGAAGTCGGGCAGCGAGTCGGGAGCGGGAATGTCGGTGGGCATCTCGATCTGGTAGTCGCGGCCGAGTTCGACCACATGGAAGCTGGCCTGCAGGTTGAAGATCGCCTTGCCGTGCTGGATGGCGACCACCCGCCGGGTGGTGAAGCTCCGGCCGTCGCGGATGCGGTCGACCTCGTAGAGGATTGGCACGTTCGGGTCGCCGGGCCGCAAGAAGTAGCCGTGCAGCGAGTGCACGAAGCGCTCGGGATCGTCGACGGTGCGTGTGGCCGCGACCAGCGCCTGCCCCGCCACCTGGCCGCCGAACACACGCTGGCGGTTCTCGTTGGGCGAGCGCCCACGGAAGATGTTCACCTCGATCGCTTCGAGGTCGAGCAGAGTCACGAGGTCATCGAGCGCAGTCACAGTGCCACCATGATCGCAGGCTCACGTCCGCTTTGCGTCACGAAGTGCACAGGCTCATGTCACGCGGCACGACCTGGAACAGTTCGCCGCCGGGCACGGTCTGCTCGACGTGCAGGTCGACAACCTGCATCAGATCGGGTCGCCGCTCGTGGGGGCCATCACCGGCGTTGGCGAGTCCCTCGAACCAGGCGAGGTAGGTCGTGCCGCTACATGCTTGGTGCAGCGTGTCGTCGGCGCTGAGTGGGTAGTGGCTGTTGCCGGGTCGGGGCCGAGTGAAGGCGAACAGAACCGGCTCGTGGCCGGTGTGCCACCACAACCGCTGAGGGTTGTTGGTGAGCACGTTCACGTCGGCGGGTAGGGTTGCGACGATGTCGTACAACTGCGGCGAGAACGCCGAGTGTGCGCCCGCGCTGCCTCGCAGCGTGTCGGGAACGTCGATCGCAATCACCACGCCCTGATACGCCCACAACACTGCTGCTGAGCCCGCTAGTGCTACGCCCAGCCGCCACCGACACCATGGGTCGATCGCCAACGCCGCCGCGTAGACGATGGGGACGAGCATGGGCGACATGACGCGGTACTCGATGTCGTTCGAGGTGACCATGCGTGCCACGACGGGCACCACGAGCGAGGTGATCATGAACGCGGCCATGCCGACGTCGAGGATTCGAGTCGGCCGCTTCCACGCTGCGACCGCCATCACCAGTGCCACGGCGATCAGCACGATCAGACCCACCTGCAACGCAGTGGCCGGGTGAGAACCACGACCCATCATCAGCTCGCCCACTGCGCGGAATGGTCGTTCGACCAACGTGTCGAAGCCTTCGCTGGTGCCACCTTCGAATCGCGGACCAAGGAGGTCGCCGGCGCGAATGAGGTTACGAACGACCCAGGCCAGCGGTAGCAAGCCTGCAGCGACGAGGTACCAAGCGACGAGTCGCCAACGGGCGCGACCTTGTGCCGGCCAGCCGACGATCAGCACCATCACGCCACCGGTGATGATGAGCCCCGCTCCGGCGTACCGCGTCAGAAAGCCGAGCCCGGCAAGCAAACCTCCTGCAGTCGCGTGGCGGCGCAGCATCGGTGTGCGGGTGAGCACGACCAACGCTGCCAGTGAGATGGCGATGTAGGGCGTCTCGCTCCACACCGTCGACGACACCCGCACAAGACCTTGGCTCATGCCAAAGGCGATGGCTGCGACCAGTGCCACCAGCGGCCGCACGCGGCGGCGTAGTAGCACGAACAGCAGCATCGTGGCGATGGCCACCGCAGCAGCGCCCACGATGCTTGCCCACACCAAGCTGCGGCCACCAGGGCTGAGCAGCAGCGGGTAGATGGGTCCGAACACTGTGAGCGGCTCGCCCGTGAAGTCGGTGAGACCCGCGCCCCGGTGAAAGTGTTCGGCCGCGGAGAGGTAGGCGACCGAATCGGGCGACAGCACAGGATCGGAGCGCATCGCGAACAGCGCGAGCGCACCACACCACACCGACGCGCCGGCGGCGATCGTGTCGAGACGCACGGAGCCTTCGAAGCGGGACACTGATCCCGATTATGGTGCGCGGCATGCCCATGCTCCCGCTCTCACCCGATGATCTGCTTGCCACCACCCGCGCGGTGCGCAAGCGACTCGACTTCTCGCGACCTGTCCCGGATGATCTCGTACGCGAATGCGTCAACCTCGCGATGCAGTCGCCGAGCGGTTCGAACAACATGATGATGCAGTTCGTGGTGGTGCGCGACCCGGCCAAACGGCAGGCTCTCGGCGAGATCTACCGTCAGTGCTATGGCATCTACACCCAACTCGATGGCATCTACATTCGCACCATCGACAAGGGCGGCGAAGCGCAGAACGCGCAGCAGCAGCGCAGCGCCGACTCGGCCGACTTCCTCGGTGAGCGCATGGGCGATGCGCCCGTACTGGTCATCCCATGTCTGGGAGGTGCGCGCACCGATGGCGCCACCGCGATGACTGCGGCATCGATGATGGCGAATGTGCAACCGGCGATGTGGAGCTTCATGCTGGCTGCTCGAGCGCGTGGTCTTGGCACGTGCTGGACCACCGTGCACCTGATGCAAGAACAGGCTGCCGCCGAACTGTTGGGCATCCCCTTCGACACCGTTCAGCAAGTGTGCATGAGCCCACTCGCCTACACGGTCGGCACCGACTTCAAGCCGGCCGATCGCCCGCCCGCCGACAGCATCATCCACTGGGATCAGTGGTAGTGCCCATCGATCCTGTGACGCGCGGTCACGCGCTGGCGGCCATCGGTTTCATGCCCCCGCACGAAGGCGACGCGTTGCACGCAGCGGCCCTGCTGGCGGCAACGCATGTGCCGGGCCGACCATTCCTCGAGGTGGGCTCGTACTGCGGTCGGTCCACGGTGTGGCTCGCCGCAGCAGCGCGTGAGTGCAGCACCGTGCTGTTCGCGGTCGATCACCATCGCGGCAGCGACGAGAATCAGGCCGGCTGGGAGCATCACGATCCAGCGCTCGTCGATGCGCGCATCGGCCGCATGGACACGCTGCCAATCTTTCGCCTCACAGTGTTCGAGTCGGGTCTCGAGGATTCCGTGATCGCCGTCGTGGGTCAATCGCCCGCCGTGGCAGCGCATTGGAACACCCCGCTGGCGTTCTTGTTCATCGATGGCGGGCATGGTGTCGAGCCTGCCCGCCTCGACTACGAAGGTTGGACCCCCCACGTTGCCATCGGCGGACTCCTCGCCATCCACGATGTCTTCCCCGACCCTGCCGATGGTGGCCGGCCGCCCTACGAGCAGATCTTCCTGCCGGCCCTCGAGAGCGGCCGCTTCAGCCCGATCAGCGACACCGGCAGCCTGCGCGTGCTCCAACGAATCACCTGAGGTTCGGTTCCGCCCGCCCGTTCTCCTCAGTTCGATTTCGATTCGCTCCCAGAGCCCGCTCTCAAGTTTGTGTGACCACATAGAGAAGCGCGGAGCGTTTGTGTGCTCGCACAAACTCTGGGGGAAGACGACCCCGGTCACTGAACAAGCGATCAGTCGAACCGGACGCCTTGGGCAAGGGGGAGCTGATTGCTGTAGTTGATGGTGTTGGTGGCTCGTCGCATGTAGCCGCGCCACGAGTCGCTGCCGCTCTCGCGGCCGCCGCCCGTTGCCTTCTCGCCACCGAACGCGCCGCCAATCTCGGCTCCGCTCGGACCGATGTTGACGTTGGCGATACCGCAGTCGCTGCCGTCGGCTGCGCAGAACCGCTCGGCCTCGCGAAGATCGGTGGTGAAGATGCTGCTGGCGAGTCCCTGGGTGACGTCGTTCTGGATGGCGAGGGCCTCGTCGAGTGTGTCGTACGGCATCACATAGAGGATGGGTGCGAACGTCTCGGTGCGCACGATGTCGGTTTGTTCAGGCATCACTACGATGGCCGGACGGGTGTAGGCCGCCGCTGGTGCTTCGGTGCTGAGCAGGCGCTCGCCGCCCACCACCAGCGTGCCACCGTCGCGCTGCGCTGTATCGAGCGCGGCGCGCATACGGTCGAAGGCAACGGTGGTGATGAGCGGACCCACCAGCGTTCCGGCGTCGAGCGGATTTCCGATGGGCAACGAGGTGAAGGCGCTGGCCAACTGCTGCACCACCCGCGAGTGGATGGACGTGTGCACGATGAGCCTGCGCAGGCTTGTGCAGCGTTGGCCCGCGGTACCGGCCGCCGAAAAGGTGACGCCCCGCACGACCAGCCCGAGGTCGGCCGACGGGGCGACGATGGCCGCGTTGTTGCCGCCGAGTTCGAGGATCGAGCGGCCGAACCTGGCCGCTACCACGGGCGCCACGATCGCACCCATCGCCGTCGACCCGGTGGCGCTCACCAGCGGCACACCGGGGTGCGCCGCGAGCGCAGCGCCGGTGCGCGAGTCGCCGATCATCAACTGATTGAGGTCGGGTGGGGCTCCGGCGCGCCGCGCGGCTTCGTCGAACAAGGCGCTGGTAGCCAACGCCGTGAGCGTGGTCATCTCGCTCGGCTTCCACAGCACCGGGTTGCCGCACACGATGGCAAGCGCAGCGTTCCAACTCCACACTGCCACGGGGAAGTTGAACGCAGTGATGACGGCGCACGGACCCATGGGGTGCCACTGCTCCATCAGCCGATGCCCTGGTCGTTCGGAGGCAATGGTGAGTCCGTGCAGTTGACGGCTGAGACCGACAGCGAAGTCGCAGATGTCGATCATCTCCTGCACCTCGCCGAGCGCTTCGCTTTCGATCTTGCCGGCCTCGATCTGCACCAGGCGGGCCAGCGGATGCTTGTGCTCGCGCAGCAGCGAACCGAGATGGGCGATGACTGCGCCGCGTTGGGGGGCGGGAGTAGTGCGCCACGTGGCGAAGGCGCGCGTGGCGCGGGTGACCGCGTCGTCGACGCCGGCCGGCGGAGGCACCCAGCCGATGTCGGTGCCGGTGATGGGCGACCGGGCGGAGTGCTCACCACCTGGTGGCAGGGGATCGGCGCCGCAGGCGAGCAGGGCGTCGAGGGCGAGTGCTTCGATCACATCATCGGTGGGCAGGGCCATGACGTCATCCTGCCACTTCGAGTGACCTATCCGCGGAGGTCATCATCGTGGATGGTATCGAAACAGATACCAGACGTGTATCATGTGCGGATGGACGCCGGTGCCACCATTCGTTGTGTTCGCAACGGTGCCCGGCTCACCCTGCGCGCGCTTGCCGCGGCCGCACACACATCACACTCCACGCTCGCCGCGTACGAGTCGGGACGCGTCGTGCCCACGGTCGAAACGGCCGAGCGTGTGATCGAGGCGGCAGGCTTCCGCCTCGAGGCGGGTCTCGTGCGCAATCTCGCCGACCGCAGCACTCGGGGCGACGAACTGTTGCAGGTACTCGAACTCGCAGCGATGTTCCCGGCGCGTCATGCCTCGACCCTGCCCTACCCAAGGTTCGGGCCACAGTGACCTTGCCTGCGTCCGGCACGTGCCTGGCCGACAAGATCGTGCAGCTCGATGCAGCACTCACGCAGGCGCGTCTGCCCCACGCCTTCGGCGGAGCGCTGGCGCTTGCCTGGTGCACGCAACGCGCGCGTGGCACCATCGACATCGACGTCAACGTGTTCGTCGGCATCGAAGCGGTCGACCGATTGCTCGGCGCGCTGCCACCTG
>JAYTNH010000148.1:0-2431 GCA_043748395.1 Ilumatobacteraceae bacterium
TGGAACCGTTGGTGGGCGAGCCCCCGTACTCCGATCTGCTCGAGCCGGGGGATTCTGTGAGCGCCGACGGCTGGACGATCACCCTGCTCACTCGCTGGCGTCTGCGAATAGTGCCTGCGTAGCAGGTCGTTGGTATCGTCTCACGACAAATGGCGAAAGGTGGTTCGGTCATGGCTGGTCGGCGAAATGTGATTGTTGCGTTCGGATTCTTGCTCGGTGGTATTGCGGTAACCGCTCCGTCTGTGGCTGCGACCGGCGATCAGATCAGTGGTGTCATCACCGGTTCGGGCACCGGGCTGCCGATCGCCAACGCGACCGTGTACATCAACGGTGGGTTCGGCACTTTCCAGGCGATCACCAACAACCTGGGCGAGTACGCGGCGAACCCAGGTACCGGCACCTACACCCTGCAGTTCAACGCCACGGGCTATCGCACCGAGATCTACGACGAACTGCTCATTCCCAGCGGCGGTATGCCCCCGACCGGTTTGACCGTGACGTACAACGGGTTCGACCCAGTAGTCATCGACGAAGACCTCACGCCACTGCCGCACCTCACCGGCGTCGTGCGCGACTCACTCGGCGCGCCGCTGCAGGTCAGTGTGTCTGCGTCGAGGGTGCCTTTCGGAATGGGTGTCAACCCAGTGACATCGCTCGCCGATGGCACATTCGACATCGTCCTCCCTGAAGCCGGCACGTATCGCGTGAGTGCATTCGGCGCGAACATCCTCACGACTTACGCGCCGTCGACGCTCAACCAGATGGCTGCTGCGTCGTTCACCGTCGGCAGCGGCCAGTCCGTCGACATCGGTCAGCTCACGGCGCTGCGCGGCGGCATCATCTCGGGCACGGTGAGCTCGAGCGGCGGCCCGCTGCTCGGTGCCAACGTGATGGCAAACCCACTCCCGCCCACGGGCGTGCCGGGCTCCGGATTTGCGAGCACCGCCGTAGACGGTGCCTACGCCATCAACCGGTTGCCGGCCGGCACCTACCAGGTCACGTTCAGCGCCGCCGGGTACTTGTCGGAGAACTACGACGATCTCCCCGTGTACAACGCCCCCTCGCCCACGCTGGTCACCGTGACCGAGGGCGCCACCACTGCCGGCATCAACGCCGTGCTCAGTACCGGCGCAACCGTGTCGGGCGTTGTGCGCGACGGCCTGGGCAACGCGGTACCGGGAGCGAGCGTCAGGCTCTCCCAGCAGGGCGTCGGGTACTTTGGGGGCAGTTACTCGGCAATCACCGCCGGCGATGGTTCGTACTCGATCATCGGCGTGCTCGCCGGTTCGTACCTTGTCGAGGCGCGGGCGACCGGGTTCGCCTCCACGTTCACCTCAGGTGCCTCCGTACCATCACTCGCCGACGTCCTGCCCATCGCCGCCGATTCAACGACGGTGCTCGACATCTCGTTGCAGCAGCTCGGTTCGATATCGGGCGTGGTGCGCCAGCCCGACGGACAGCCGTTGGCCGGCGCATCTGTGTCGGCATCGATCACCGGCGCGGGTGGCGTCACGTGGTTCCCGAGTGTCTTCTCGCAGTACTCCCAGAGCACGACCACGGCGACCGATGGCACGTTCACGATCGCCGGACTCGCGCCCGCAGGGGCGCGCGTTGTGGCCAGCCCAGTCGTGCAGAACGGACCGCTCGCCTTCGAGTACTTCGACAACGCCTACTCCGAAGCATCCGCGACACCCGTGATCGTGCCGGCCGGTGCGAGCGCGGGGCCGATCGTGATGCAGCTCGAGGTGGGCGGCTCGATCAGCGGGCGCATCACCGATTCGGCCGGTGCGCCGGTGAGCACCTGGGTCGTGGCGACGGGACCATCAGGCCAGTACGGCGGATCGGGTCTGAGCGATGCCAATGGCAACTACCAGTTCAACGGCCTGCCACCCGGCTCGTACCGGATCTTCGCCAACGGTGGGGGCAACCTGTCGGCGGCCTATCACCCCAACGTGACCGACGTCGCGGCAGCACCACTGCTCACCGTGGCGCTCGGTCAAACACTCACCGGTGTCGATGTGCAGATGCCTGTCGCCGGCCGAATCATCGCCACCGTGCTCGATGCTGCTGGTAACCCGCTGGTACTGCCTTGGTGGGGTGTTGTGTTCTGCGGCGGTGGAGGCACCCCCGTTCCCACCTTCGCTCAGTGCAGCGGCGGCTTCGTGGGTGGGCCTGGCACCATCACCAAGCCCGATGCCGTGACGCTCATCGGGTCGGGCATCAGTGCAGGCACCTATCAGGTGGCAGGTATCGCCGCATTCCCCATTGCAATCTCTGCCCCGGCCACGATCACGCTCGGGTCGGGCGACCTGGCCACGTGCACCTTCAGAATCAACGGGCCGGCGTCGTGCACGGTGACCAACACCGGCGGCGGCCCGGCCGACAACGATGGTGTCTCCGATACCGACGAAACTGCGGTGAACGCCACCGG
>JAYTNH010000149.1:0-2854 GCA_043748395.1 Ilumatobacteraceae bacterium
GCCCCCGTCGGTCTGCGCGACTTCCTCGCCGAGTACCCCGACAACGAACTCGCGGCGCTCATCCACAACCTCGGCGGCCACGACCTTGGTCTGTTACTCGAGAGCTACCGCGCCTGCGACGCCGAGACCGAGCGGCCCAGCGTGGTGTTCGCCTACACGGTGAAGGGCTGGGGCCTGCCGATGGCCGGCGACCCGCTCAACCACGCCGCGCTGTTGTCGACCGACCAGGTCGCCGCGTTCCGCACCGCTGTTGGCCTCGATACCTCGACCGAGTGGGATCGCTTCGCAGCCGATTCGCCCCAGGGCGTCATGTGCGAACGCACCGGCGGCGAACTCAACAACCAGCCGGTCGCTGCGCCACCGGCGCTTCCCATCCCCGACGCTGTTGGTGTGCTCACCACCAAGCCGGTGAGCACACAGGAGAGCTTCGGCCGCATCCTCACCGGCCTCGCCACCATCCCCGAGGTGATGCAACGGATGGTCACCACATCACCCGATGTCAGCGTCAGCACCAACCTCGGCGGCTGGATCAACAAGGTGGGCGTGTACAACCCCGACGAGCAGCCCGACTTCCTCGGCGAAGGGCGACTGTTGCGCTGGAAACAGGCGCCAGCCGGCCACCACATCGAGCTCGGCCTGAGCGAGATGAACCTGTTCCTCGCCCTGCACGCGCTGGGCCTCGGCCACGACCTGCACGGCGAACACCTACTGCCCATCGGCACCGTGTACGACCCGTTCGTGTGTCGCGGCCTTGATGCCCTCATCTACGCTCTCTACAACGGCGCTAGGTTCGTGGTGGTCGGCACGCCGGCCGGCATCACACTTGCCGCCGAGGGTGGCGCGCACCAGAGCTCGATCACGCCATCGATCGGACTCGAACTGCCCGGCCTGTCGTACGCCGAACCCGCGTATGCTCAGGCGCTCGATTGGCTGCTGTGCGACGGCCTACGCCGCCTCGGCTCGCCCGATGGGGAGAGCCTGTACCTGCGCCTGTCGACCCGCCCGATCGACCAGTCACCGTTCGCCGCCGCACTCGATCGGCTCGGGGCCGATGCACTGCGAGCCGACGTCCTCGCCGGCGGATACCGGCTCTACGAACCGAGGGAGTCTGCCTCGGTGGTGCTCGCCGGATGTGGCGCGGTGATGCCTGAACTGCTGGCCGCAGCCGACCTGCTCAACGCCGAAGGCGTGCCCGCGCTGGTACTCGACCTCACCAGCCCCGATCGCCTGTATCGCCAGTGGCGTACCGGCTTGCGAGACGCCACCCGCTGCGCCTCACCGCCGGTCGCCGACCACCACATCACCCGGCTCATGCTCACGGCCGAGCGCAGCCTCCCCATCGTCACCGTTCACGATGCCGCCAGTCACCACCTGGCCTGGCTCGGCTCGGTGTTCGGCCAGCGTGTGGTCCCGGTCGGCGTCGACTCGTTCGGCCAATCCGGCTCGATCCCCCAGCTGTACGAGGCCTTCGACTTCCTGCCCACCCAGTTGGTCAACGCCGCGCTCGTCGCCCTCTGCGCACACTGAAGCGCGCCCCCAAGGCGCCACAGACCCACGGATGTAACAGATCTCCCGCCTGACGGAAGATTCGGTGCACCCGTCGAGCCGGGTGTGGGCTGGGCGGGGGCGGGGGCTGGGCGGCGGCGGGTCTGGCATACGATGGGGGGCATGACTGCGACCGAGACACCGGCTACCACCACACGCATGATCGACGGCGTCGAGCTTGCCCCACAGCCGGTGGGGCTGGAAGGGCCACCCACGTTCGCTACCGTCGAGGAAGAACGGCTCGAGCGCAAGCAGAAGCTCGCTGGCGCATTGCGCATCTTCGGCCGGGTCGGTTTTGGTGAGGGCGTGGCGGGGCACATCACTGTGCGCGACCCCGAGTTCCCCGACTGCTTCTGGGTGAACCCGTTCGGGCTCAGCTTCCGGCACATGACCGTGAGCGACCTCATCCTGGTCGATCACACTGGCAACGTGGTGTACGGCTCGAAGCCCGTCAACCGGGCTGCGTTCGTCATCCACGCCGCAGTGCACGAAGCCCGACCCGACATCGTGGCCGCCGCCCACAGCCACAGCGTGCACGGCAAGGCGTTCAGCTCGCTCGGCATCCGGCTCGACCCCATCACCCAAGACTCGTGCATCTTCTACAACGACCACACCGTGATCAGCGCCCAGGGTGGCGCCGTGGTGTTCGACATCGAGGCCGGCAAAGAGCTCGCCTCGCACTTCCCCACTGGGAAGGCTGCAATCCACCAGAACCACGGACTGTTTACCGTGGGCCAGACCGTCGACGAGGCCTGCTACTGGTTCCTCAGCATGGACCGCAGCTGCCAGGCACAACTGCTCGCCATGGCTGCCGGAACCCCGAAGCACATTCCGGCCGAGATGGCCGAGTACACTGCGAAGCAGACGGGTTTCCCGTTGGCCGGCTGGTTCAGCTTCCAACCGATGTGGCAGGAGATCTGCCGAACAGATCCTGACCTGTTCGATTGAGCACGCCCCGGTCGCACCGGCCGGACCGGTTCTTCGACACCGCTTCGCCCGAGGCGCTGTTCGTCATCTCAGGCATCTCGCAATACACGGGCGCGGTCATCGCCGTGTCGATCTTCGACGACGTGCCGCCGGCCACGGTCGCGTGGTTCAGGGTTGCCTTCGCGGCGCTCGCCATCGTGGCCGTGTCGTGGCGTCATCAACGCCGGTGGAGTAGACGAGATCTGCTCGGCGCCGCCCTGTTCGGCATCGCCACCGCCTTCATGAACCTGTTCTTCTACCTGGCCATCGATCGTGTGCCACTGGGCAAGAGCGTGGTGATCGAGTTCATCGGACCAATCTCGGTAGCGGCGGTGCTTACCCG
>JAYTNH010000150.1:0-2386 GCA_043748395.1 Ilumatobacteraceae bacterium
GGGCGCGCCGCGAGCGCATGCGTGAGGGTGTGGCCGGCATCACGTCGTTCGCCACTGACGATGCAGTCACTGTTGCTGCGTTTGCGCTGAGCGGGCGGCTGTTCGCGGCCGGACTGCTCAGTGGCATGGCGCGCGAACTGATGGTCGACGGGCCGGTTTTCGATCCCCGACCCGATCCGCTGGCCACGCGGCTCGCATACGTGCGCGGCAGGTCGCTACGAATCGCCGAACTCGACGGTTCCAGCTGGGAACTCGCCGGCGAAGACGACACCGACATCAGCTGGGGTAGTGCCGACTTCATCGCCGCCGAAGAGATGGACCGCCACCGGGGTTACTGGTGGAGCCCCGATGGTGCGGCGGTCGCTGCGTGCCGCGTCGACGTCACCGAGGTCACCACCTGGCACATCGCCGACCCGTCGCATCCCGAGCTCGACAGCACCGAGATCCGCTACCCGGCTGCCGGCACTGCCAATCCGTCGGTGACGTTGCATGTGCTGGCACTCAACGGTGGCAGCACCGAAGTGATGTGGGATCGCGAGTCGTTCCCCTACCTGGCCGACGTGCGTTGGGCCACGGCCGATCGTTTGCTGCTCACGGTGCAGTCACGCGACCAACGGTCGTTGATGGTGCTCGAAGCCGATCCACAGATCGGCGACACGGCACCGATCTTCACCGATACCGACACCGCATGGGTCGAACTGGTGCCCGGCACCCCGCAAGTACTCGCCGATGGTCGCCTGATCATGGCTGCCGATCGCGATGGTGGCCGCAGGTTGATGGTCGACGGGCTAGCGGTCACGCCGCCCGAGCTGCGGGTGCGAGCGGTTGTCGGCATGCAGGGTGACGCCGTGGTGATGCTCGCCAACCCCGCCGACGATGCCACCGTGCAACACGTGTGGCGATGGTCAGACAATGGACTCGACGCGTTGGAAGACTCGGCCGGCATCCACAGCGCAGTGGTGGGTGGCGCCACGATTGTGGTGCGCACCTCAGTGCTCGCGACACCCGGCGCAGTCACCGCAATTCGCGGCGGTGCCACGATCACATCGCTCGCGCACACACCGTTGGTCACCCCGAACGTGACGTTGCATCGCGCTGGCGTTCGCAACCTTGCCACGGCGGTGCTGTTGCCGCACGACCACGACGGATCGCCCTTGCCCGTGCTACTCGACCCCTATGGGGGGCCACACGCCCAGCGCGTGCTCAGTGCACACAACGCATACCTGTCGTCGCAGTGGTTCGCCGACCAGGGTTTCGCGGTGGTCATCATCGACGGACGGGGCACGCCCGGTCGGGGTTCCGAGTGGGAGCGAGCGGTGCATCTCGATCTCGCGACACCAGTGCTCGACGACCAGATCGATGCTCTGCAGGCGGCCGCCGCCGAACACCCGCTCGACCTCGATCGAGTGGCCATTCGCGGGTGGAGCTTCGGCGGCTACCTTGCCGCACTCGCCGTGCTGCAGCGTCCCGACGTGTTCCATGCCGCCATCGCGGGCGCGCCCGTGACCGAATGGCGGCTGTACGACACGCATTACACCGAGCGCTACCTGGGCAACCCCTCCGACGACTCCACCGCGTACGCCGCCTGCTCGTTGCTACCGATGGCCGGCCAGCTCACGCGTCCGCTGCTGCTCATCCATGGCCTCGCCGACGACAACGTGGTGGCCGCGCACACCCTGCAGTTCTCGCAGGCGTTGCTCGCGGCCGGACGACCCCACGAGGTGCTTCCACTGTCGGGGGTGACGCACATGACCACGCAGGAAGTGGTTGCCGAGAACCTGCTGCTGCATCAGCTCGACTTCCTCCGCCGTTCACTTCCCGCTCCCTTGCCTGCATCGAGAGCCAAACGAGCGACAGCCAAGAAGCCCAACTGAGGAGCACCCTTTGAACGAACAGGTCAAGTCGATGTACGCACACGTCGCCATTCACGCCACAGCCGATCGCGAGCACGAGGCCGTCATCGAACTGCTGTTGCTCGTCATGATCGCCGATCGCCACATCACCGATGACGAACTCGACCAGATCCGCACGATCAGCGAAGACAGCGGCTGGGAGTCGTCCACCTTCTCGTTCGACCAGTACATGGGCAGCGCCATGGCCAAGGTTCGCGCCGCCCGGGTAGCCGGCGCCGTCGAGGCCCTGCTCGACGACATCGATCAGCGCATCACCAGCCGTGTGCTGCGTAGCGAACTGTTCAGTGCTGCACGCGACGTTGCCGCTGTCGACAGCTCCATTGATCCAGAAGAAAACTCGCTGCTCGCGAACATCGCTGCCCGCTTCGACTGATCAAGCGCGGCGGCCCACAGCCACACGGTCGTGCCCGGCCAGATCGCGGTGAACGTCGACATCGACCAAACCGGCGTCACGCAACAGTGCTTGCGTCGCG
>JAYTNH010000151.1:0-3814 GCA_043748395.1 Ilumatobacteraceae bacterium
TGCCTTCGCGCCGGGCGACCGGCCGAGGTGACGGTCGATGACGGGCTGTGGTCGGTGGCGATGGGTGTGGCAGCTCATCGCTCGATCGACGAAGGCAGGCCGGTGCTGTTGGCCGAGTACGACCTCGATCGCTGATCGGCGCCGGTCTACCGTGTGGCATGGACATGACCTCGCCAACCGAGATGCCAACCGAGATGCCAACCGAGATGCCAACCGTGATCGCCGCTGCGGCAGCAGTTCGCAGCGGAGCGGTGACTGCAGTGGAGCTCACCCTGCGGTGCCTCGCGGCGATCGGGGAAGGTAATCCGGCCCTCAATGCGTTCGTGCATCTCGACCCAGACGGCGCGCTCGCGACGGCGGTAGCGGTCGATGCAACGGTGTCGTCCGGCCGGCTGAACGAGCTCGGACCGCTGGCAGGCGTGCCGTTCGGGGTGAAAGATCTCGAAGACTGTGCAGGCATGCCCACCACTCGTGGGTCGCGGTGGTTCGCCGGACAAGCACCGGTCGAGTTCGACGACATCCACGTGGCCAGGTTGCGCGCCGCAGGCGCCATTCCGGTGGGCAAGACCGCCACCCCCGAGTTCGGGGCGTGGGCTTACACGGCGAGCCCTGCGTTGGGCGTCACGCGCAACCCATGGAACCTCGGGCGCACACCCGGCGGGTCCAGTGGCGGATCCAGCGCCGCGGTCTCGGCCGGTCTCGTTCCCTTCTGCACAGCAAGTGACGGCGGAGGTTCGATCAGAACACCTGCCGGCTTCACGGGCCTGGTCGGGCTGAAACCGAGCTTCGGACGCATCCCGACCTTTGGCGTCACGCATGTCGCCCAGAACGCAGTCGTCGGCAGTCTCGCCACCACGGTTGCCGATGTCGCGCTGCTGCTCGACGTGATGGCTGGTCCCGATGAGCGCGATCGCACCTGCCTGCCCGCGTCCGGGGTTCGCTACTCCGAGGCCATCCACCGCCTCGATCTCGGTGACCTGCGGGTGGGTTGGTCGGCCGACCTCGGGTTCGCTGTGGTCGAGCCCGAGATCGTGGCTCTGTGCGAGCGGGCAGCGCACGTGCTCGTCGAGGCCACTGGTGCCACGCTGGTGCATCGCCCTGTGTTGTTGCGCGACTACATCTCGATCTATGGGCGCATCGAGGGTGTCGATCAGTTCGTCGGGTTGGATCGCGACCTGTGGCAGGATCTGCTCGACGAGCTCGACCCACGCGTCGTTCCAGGCTGGACCAGAGTACGGCACGTGACGCTGCCGAAGATCGCCGGTGTCGAGTCGGAGCGTCGCCGCCTCGTCACGCAGATCGCCGCCATCTTCGAGCATGTCGACCTGCTCGTCACACCGATGTCGACCATGGCGGCCTTCGCTGCCGAGGGGCCGATGCCTACCGAGGTGAACGGTCGCCAGGTGCATGGCGGTATGGCAGTGATCCACGGGATGCTGGCCAACCTCGCCAACCTGCCGGCCATCAGCGTGCCGGCTGGTCTCACCGCCGACGGATTGCCCATCGGGCTGCAGATCATCGGACCACGCCATCGCGAAGACCTGGTGCTCGCTGCGGCGCACCGCTTCGAGGTCGCCGCGCCCTGGCCGCGTCACTGTCCATCGGCCCGCTGAACGATTCGGTGAACGAATCTCTGACCGAAGAGTTGAACGAAGAGTCAGCCGGGCTCGGTAGTGGTTTCGAGCTCGGTGGTTGTGGTCGTGTCGGTGTCGTGGAACGCTTCTTTCAGCCGCTGCACGCGACCTGCGTCGAGGTTGGCGTACACCAGGTGGGCGCCAGGGAAGCGTTCGGCCTCGTTGGCGAACGGACCTGGCCGCAGCTGCGTGACCAGCAGCAACACGCTGGTGGTGCCCGGCTTCACGGCTGATCGGAACCACTCGACCCATTCATCGGGCACGCCGAGATCGACGAAGTGGGCGGTGCCTGCTCCGACGCCGGCCCCCACCACGCCGCCGACCACCCAGCCCACTGGTCCGCCGATCAAGAAGCCCACGAGCCCGGCCCACATCGCCCCGGTGAGCGCGGCTGGCCCGGGCGGGGTGTCGGTGGTCTCTTGAACGTGCGTGTTCCCGTCGAGGGTCTTGGTCACGAGCACAGCGTCTTTGAGCGAGAGGTGCTGTTGCTGGTGCAGGTGGCGTACCGCGAGCAGGAACTCGGCGGCGCGGAACGAGTCGTCGAACGACACCCCTACCAGCACCTGTGGTTCGTCATCGTGGCCGTGATCGCGCCGACCGTCGGGGTCGCCGAAGCCGAGGTCGAAGTGGGATCTGGTCATGGAAAGCTCCTTGGGCTCTTGTCTACACGACACAGGGACCCGATCGGCCCTCTCGTTCCATCAACGTCCAACGATGCGTGCGGGTCTACGGTATGGCCGATGGACCTCGAACGGGAGTATTCGCCCAGTTCGGTGGCCGGGGGATCATCGGCGCCGTTCGAAGCGCAGTACAGGCGGTTGAGCGCCGCGGCGCGCGATGCGGTGGGTGATCGCATCGTCACGCTGGCAGGCGGGACGCAGTTGGTGCAGGCGCAACAGGCCGATGCGCCGCTGATGATCTTCGTCCACGGCGGCTACTGGCAGGCGCTGAGCGCAGCAGACTCGATGTTTCCGGCCGCCGAGTTGGCAGCCAGCGGCTGGTCGTACGCGTCGGTCGAGTACACGTTGGCCCCGAAGTCGACGCTGCCCACGATGGTGGGCGAGTGCGTGCAGGCGCTGATCGAGCTTGCGGCCTACCGCCGTGGCCGCGTGGTGCTGGTCGGTCATTCGGCCGGCGCCCACCTGGTGGCGATGGCGGCACTTGCACAACGACCGCCGCTGCACATCGACACGATGCTGCTGATCAGCGGTATCTACGATCTCCGTCCGCTGTTGTCGACTTCGGTCAACGATGCGCTCGGCCTCGATCTCCGCAGGGCCACTGCACTCAGCCCGATGCTGCAGGTCGCCCAGCCGGGGCCGCAGGTCACGGTTGCGTGGGGTGAGGTCGAGACCGACGAGTTCAAGCGTCAGAGTCGCGACTATGCCGCTCACCTCGATGGGCACGGCGTGGCGGTCGAGACGCTCGAGTGCGTTGGCCGCAACCACTTCGATGTCGTGTTCGGCCTCACCGACCCCCGCTCGCTGCTTGCACGGGCGATCCTGACGGAGGCCGTGTGACTCGTCTCGTTCGTGCCGAGGTGCCGGTTCGTGCCGACGTCGTAGTGGTGGGCGGCGGCTCGGCCGGTTGCGTCGTAGCCGGGCGCCTGGCCGAGGCCGGACGCGACGTTGTGCTGGTCGAGGCCGGTCCCGACTACGGGCCGTTCGAGTCGGGCCGGTGGCCCATCGAGCTGATCAACGCCAGCATGCTGGCGACCAGCCACGACTGGGGCTACACGAGTGGGCGCTGGACGTTCGAGCGGGCACGTGTGATCGGCGGTTGCTCGGCACACAACGGGGCGATCGCAGCGGTCGGCCACTTCAGCGACTACGACGCGTGGAACCTGCCCGGGTGGATGGCTGACGACGTGCGCCCGCTGTTCAACACCGTGATCGACCGGATGAGGGTGCGCACCTACGACCGGTCAGAGGCAGGCCCGTTCCATGCTCGCTGTCTCGAGGCGGCGGCGGCATCGGGCTGGCGAATGGCCACCGACCTGTGCGATCTCGACGCCAACGACTCGTTCGGGCTCGAGAGCGTCAACGTGCACGGCACCACGCGCTGGAACGCGGCGTTCGCCTACCTCGATCCGGTGCGCGCGGGCGGGCACCTGCGCATTGTCGACGAGGTGCTCGTCGATCGGTTCGCGACGTCGCAGGGCGCTGTTCGCCTGCACGGCA
>JAYTNH010000152.1:0-4344 GCA_043748395.1 Ilumatobacteraceae bacterium
TCCGGCGCAGCTGAAACCCTTGCTACACAGGGACCTCCGCTACTGCCTGGTCAAGGTGTTCGCCCTGGTCACGCCCTATTGGCGCGCGCTCTGAGCGCACAAACCCGCGGAGCGTTTGTGCGCTCACACAAATCCTGACGGGGACGGGACGCGACGGGAGGCGGGACCGGACGGGGACGGGACGGGGGCGGGGCGGGTTATGGGCCGACGGCGAGGTCGCCGTCGAGGATGGCCCGGTCGTCGGGATCGGCGATCGGCACGGCGTGAGCGGCTGCCCAGTCCTGCGCAGCGGCCCCGACGTGCCCGAGCGCCTGGAGCGCCCTGGCCCGTGCCTCGAAGGCGTACGCCAGGTCGAAGTCGACCAACCCGTGCAGCTCGCACTGGCGCATGCATTCCTGGGCGTAGTGGAGCGACCGGTCGGGGAGACCGACGAGCAGGTGCACCTTGGCGAGCATCCACAGTGCCCGAGCCTCGTTGACGGGTTGAGCGCCCGCCGCACGCTGCCAGTGGTACGCCGAGCTGTACGCGCGGCGGAGCATCTCTTCGTCGTTGGCGGAGGTGCGCTCGGCCTCGATCATCTCCCACACCGAGTTGTTGCACTCGATGCCCTGGCTGCGGTGCCACTGCCCCCGCGGGTCCTCGACGGGCGGCGCCGGTGCGGCGACGGGCGGCAGCGACTCGCCCGTCTCGACCACGGTCTTCAAACCGTCGAGGATCCACACCCAGCCGTCGCGCACGTTCGCCCAGGTGAGCGGGCTGCCGAACAGGTCGCCGTGCACCAGGTCGACCTGGGTCAACCCCTCCCCCGCTTCGTGCAACGTCCACTCGACCCGCGACGCAGGTTCCTCTGCGAGCGCGGCGTCGTAGAGCGTGTGCCAGGTCATGACCAGCCGATGCGGCGCCTCGAGCACCTCGATCGTGCCATCGATCGCCGGATGGCCCTCAGCGGTCGCCATCGTGTACGCCTCGCCTTGCCGTGGCGGCTCGACGAAGGCCGTCGTGTGGAAGTAGCGGCGGGTGAACTCGGGATCGACGATGGCCGACCACACCGTGTGGATGGGCGCCTTGACGAAGATGCGGTAGACGTGTCGGGCTGGGTACATGCTGATCTCCTATGCAGTGTTGACGGTGTTGGTTGTGAGCTCCGTCTGCAGGTCGACCAGCGCTCGCGTGAAGGGTTGCGCGTACTTGCTGATCCAACGGTCGGCGACCTGCTGGATGGGCACCGGGTTCAGGAAGTGCAGCTTGCTGCGACCGGCACGCCGCACGACCACGAGGTTGGCCGACTCGAGTACGGCGAGGTGCTTCATCACGCCGAAACGGGTCATCGCGGGCACCTGTGCGCACATGGCCTGCACCGATTGGCCGTCGCGCTGGAACAGCGCGTCGAGGAGCACGCGGCGTGTCGGATCGGCCAAGGCCTTGAACACCGCGTCATCCGCTCCAGTCTCGGGGGGTCCAGTCTCGGGGGGGCCAGTCTCGGGGGGGCCAGTCACGAGGGCAACCATAGGTGACTCTTTGGTCACCTGTCAAGAAACCCGATCACTTTCATCGGGATTCCGGCTATCGTCGACGCTCGAACCAACCTCGAGGAGACCATCATGTCCGTCCGTCTCGGCGACATCGCCCCCGACTTCACAGCACCCACCACTCAGGGCGAGGTGCACTTTCACGAGTGGCTGGGCGATTCGTGGGGCCTGCTGTTCAGCCACCCCAAGGACTTCACACCCGTGTGCACCACCGAGCTCGGTTATGTCGCACGCATCAAACCCGAGTTCGACAAGCGTAACGTCAAGGTCATCGGCCTGT
Source organism: Ilumatobacteraceae bacterium (assembly GCA_043748395.1). Taxonomy (GTDB): domain Bacteria; phylum Actinomycetota; class Acidimicrobiia; order Acidimicrobiales; family Ilumatobacteraceae; genus JAYTNH01. Next base: position 1,810 of record JAYTNH010000152.1, read on the forward strand.
CGGTCGATCCGGTCGAGAGCCACCTCAAGTGGGAAGACGACATTGGCGAGACCCAGGGTACGCCGGTGAACTTCCCCATGATCGGCGACCCCGATCGCACGGTCGCCGACCTCTACGACATGATCCACCCGAACGCCAACGACACCCTCACCGTGCGTTCGGTGTTCGTTATCGGCCCAGACAAGAAGGTGAAGCTCACCATCACCTACCCGGCGTCCACTGGCCGCAACTTCGACGAGATCCTGCGCGTCATCGACAGCTTGCAGCTCACGGCGAAGTACAAGGTGGCAACGCCTGTCAACTGGAACGATGGCGACGACGTCATCATCGGTGCGTCGGTGACCGACGACGAGGCCAAGCAATTGTTCCCCCAGGGCTGGACCACCGTGAAGCCCTACCTGCGCACGCTGCCCCAGCCCAAGGGCTGAGCCAGACCCGTCAACCAGACCCGTCAGTCGGTGGCGATCGCCTGCAAAATGTCGACCTTCGTGGCCCGATAGGCAGGTATGACCGCGGCCAACACACCCAACACGAACGCGACCGCCAAGATCGCCGCGACATCGAACACCGGCACGCTGTACGTGTCGAGCCCCTGATCGCGCAACGCCACGATCACGATGTAGCCGAGCAGCAGACCCATGACCACGCCCACGATCGCGCCATAGAGCGACGTGATCACGCTCTCCCATCGCACAGTGGTGCGCACCTGCGAACGACTCATGCCGACCGCTCGCAACAGGCCTGTCTCGCGTCGCCGTTCGTACACGGCGAGCAACAACGTGAGCACGATGCCGAACACCGCGATCACGATCGACAGCGCGAGCAGGCCATAGATGAACGTGAGGCTTTGGTCGACGATGTCGGCGCGGCTTTCGATGAACTGGTTGCGATCTTGCAGTTCGCCGATGCCATACCGCTCGACAGTCGCGTTCACTGCCGTGCGGAACTCTTGGTCGCTCGCTCCCGGCGCTCGGGTGAGCGACACGAACGCAGCCGAGTTGCGCAGACTGGTGCCGGTGAACGTGTCGCGGTTGTAGGTGCGCGACGGAATGAAGTCGGCCGACGTGTACACGCCCTGCACGGTGAGCGAACGATCGACGCCGTCGATGCGCACCACTACCGCGCTGCCAACTGAGAGGTCGTCGCGCTTGGCGGCACCTTCGCTGACCAACACACCCTGTGGCGTGAGGTCGAGCATGGAACCGGCAATGAACTCGTAGCCGAGCAGACCATCTGCGGTCACCGGATCGATGACTGCGCCGCTCACGGCCTTACCGTCGGGCGTACCGACGAACACGAACCCGAGACCCGTCGCGACGCCCACCTCGGGCACTTCATTGAGATCGTCGATGAACGTGGGGCTGAAGCTCAGCGACCCCCCGTTGCTGCTGTTGATGACGTACTCGCCGGCGAAGGTGGAACCGACGGTCTCGCGCAGTTGCGTTTTGATGGAAGCTGCGAACACCGTGGCACCGGCCACCAAGGCGACACCGATGAGCACAGGTGCCGCAGTACGCGCCGTGCGCTTCGGGTTGCGCTGGACGTTGCCCCGCGCCATCGCACCGGTGACCCCGCGGAGGCGTTGCACGGGGGTTCCGAGCACGCGTGCGATGGGGCGGGCCATCACCGGTCCCATGAGCAGCACGCCCACAAAGATGGCCACCACGGCAAACCCGAGCAGTGTGCCATCGGCGCCCATCAGCACGGCAATGATGCCTCCGGCACCTGCGGCCAGGCACAGCGAAGCGGCGATGACCCTGCCGCGAATGCGACCCGTTCGCTCGAACGCCGTGTTGGTCATTGCCGCGACGGGCGCCACCCGACCAGCGGCGAAGGCGGGGGCGAGCGCTGCCACCATGGTGGTGACGATGCCTGCTGCCAGCGTGATGACAACCGTGCGCGTCTCGAGCGCCAGCCCACGGGCCGGAATGCTGAAGCCGAGTGCGTCGAGCAGCTTGCGGATGCCGAGCGCAAGGCCCACTCCGCTGGCCAGTCCCACGAGTGACCCGAACATCCCGACGACGAGTGCCTCGACGAGCCACGCACGCGTGACCTGACGCCGACTCGCACCGATGGCCCGCAACAGCGCGTTCTCGCGTTGGCGTTGGGCCGCGGTGATCGAGAACACGTTGTAGATGACGAATGCACCTACGCCCAACGCGATGAACGAGAAGATGGCCAAGAACAAGGTCACGAAGCCGAGACTGCGTTCGATCTCGGTTTGCGTCTGCGCGGTGATCTGGGCGCTGGTGAGCGCTTCGGCGACATCGGGATCGAGCGCCGCGCCAATGCGTGCCACGAGTTCGGCATCGGGGACCGAGCCATCGCCGCGCACCAGAACCGCGTCGACAAAGCCGGGCTTGGCCACGAACTCCTCGGCGGTAGCGGCGTCGAACAGCGCCCACGTGGCGTTGCCCGGCGAGATGATGTCGTCGTACACCACAATGCCAACCAGCGTGAAGTCACGCGACCCACCCTCGGCGTTCACCTTCACCACATCGCCCAGCGAATAGCCGGCGTCCTCGGCCGTGGTGG
>JAYTNH010000153.1:0-1621 GCA_043748395.1 Ilumatobacteraceae bacterium
GAGGTGCCGAACTACCTCACCGGCGACGGCTCCCCCGGCTCGACGTTTGCGCTCGGCTCCGACGGCCTACCCGAACGCAACACCACTCAGCCCACCTACATCGCCCCGTTCCGATGCCTGCTGCCACTGGCCGACAGCGGTCAGGTGCCCACCATCGTGTACGGCCACGGCCTGCTCAACAGTCGCAGCGAGGTCGACGCACTCTCGTTCGCCGCCGGCGCTGGGCTGGCGGCTGCCTGCGCAACTGACTACATCGGCATGAGCACCGAAGACATCCCCAACTTGGCCGCCATCTTGTCCGACCTGTCGAAGTTCAACCAGCAAGCCGACCGCATGCAACAGGGTCAGCTCAACGTGCAGTTCCTTGGCCGCGCGCTCAACGACCCCAACGCTCTGGCAGCGCTTCCCGAGTTTCAACACGCCGACGGCAGCCCCATCATCGCCGTCGGCGAGACGCAGTACGTCGGCAACAGTCAAGGCGGAATCCTCGGCGGTGCCTCGAGCGCGGTGAGCACCGAGTGGCAACGCGTGGTGCTCGGTGTGCCCGGCATCAACTACTCGTTGTTGCTCAGTCGCTCCAGCGACTGGCCGCAGTTTCAAACCATCTTCGATGCCGCGTACACGACGGCCAGCGACCGGGTGCTCGCCCTCCAGTTGGCACAGTTGCTGTGGGACCGCGGCGAGAACAACGGCTATGCGCAGCACCTCACCACCAACACCTACGACGGCATCCCCGCCAAGTCGGTGCTACTCATCGAAGCATTCGGCGACCACCAGGTGGCGAACGTGTCGACCGAAGTGCTCGCACGCACCATCGGCGCGCGCGTGCATCGGCCCTCGCTCGGCGCCGGCCGCAGCAATGACGTCGAGCCGCAGTGGGGCATCGACCCGATCGACCCAGGTACTGACGCTGGCGCGTCGCTCTATGTCTGGGACTTCGGCACCCCTGCTCCGCCACCTGTGAACCGTCCACCTACTGATCCCGAGTACGGCCAAGATCCGCATGGTGCGGGCTCATCCGAGCCATTGGTGCTGCAGCAAGCGCTCACCTTCTTGCTCACCGGCCAAGTACCCGACGTGTGCGCGGGCGCCCCCTGCGTGAGCAAGGTGATCACTGGCTGACGGGTGTCAGCTCAGGCCGCCGAGCACCTCGACCAATTCGGTGACCGGGCGATAGGTGAGGCCTGCGATTGCCCGATGCGCGTAGCGCACGATTCCGTCGCCGTCGATGATGAACACGCTACGCCGCGGGAAACCCAGCGGGCCGAGCGTGCCGTACAGACCGGCAACGGCCTTGTCGGAATCGGACAACAACGGAAACTTGAACCCGTGCTTGTCTGCAAACTTTTCGTGGCTGGCGATGCTCTGCGCCGACACGCCCAACACCTGTGCTTCGAGCGCTTCGAACTGCGACAGATCGTCGTTGTAGCTGTTGAGTTGCTTGGTGCACACAGGCGTGTCGTCGCCTGGATAGAACACCAACACCACCGGTTTGCCGGCGAAGTCGGACAGTGAGATGTTGGCACCACCCGTAGCCGGCAGTGTGAACGCCGGCGCTTGATCACCAAGAGAAACACTCATTCGCTGACCGCCTCCATGAGTTCGTCGCTGATGTCGACAT
>JAYTNH010000154.1:0-6569 GCA_043748395.1 Ilumatobacteraceae bacterium
CCTCGCTGCGGGGCTCGACAACGCCGGAATCGCGCGGCGGCTTCATCTCGGTCAGAAGACGGTGCGCAACTACGTGTCGGCAATCTTCACCAAGCTGCACGTGGCCAGCCGCGCCGAAGCGATCGTGCGCGCACGCGAAGCCGGCCTCGGTGGCGGACCCGACCCCACGAGCTGACCGACCGTAGCTCTACGCGGCCGCCCTGGTGCGCCGCAAGAGCGGGTCGGCAATGCGTAGGGCTCGATCAGCGAAGCGCATCACCCGGCCGGCCGCGCCTGGGGTCTCGTTGTCGACGAGGTTGCCCATCACCTTCAGCGTGATGTCGGCGGCCGCCTGGGTACCCACCGCGAGGCGCAGGCCGGGGCGCAACAGCCATGGGTGGCCGATGATGAAGCTGAATCGCCGACCGGTGCGCAAGAACCCGTCGAAGCGTTCGGCGACCAGCCGGTCGTAGTTGGCCGGCGCGTTCGCCGGGTCGGCGACGAACTGATCGACGGCGAGCATGCCGGTCTCGAGCCCGTAATCGATGCCCTCGCCGTTCATCGGGTTCACCAACCCGGCTGCGTCGCCGATCGCCACCCAGCCCGGGCCGTGGCGCTTCACGCAGCTCATCGGCAGCCTCCAGGCGCGAGGCTTCTCGATGTAGGCACCGAGCGACCACGGCTCGCGCACGATGTTGGCGTACTGGTCGAGCAGTGTGTTGAGGTTGAGCTTCTTGAAGCCCTTCATCGTGCTGAGCGCACCGACGCCGATGTTCACCGTTCCATCGCCGGCGGGGAACATCCATCCGTAGCCCGGCACCGGTACACCGTGCTCGTCGCGCAACGACAGGCACGCCTCGAGGTGGCGCTCGGCATGGCGCGGCGTGGGTGCGTAGGCGCGGATCGCGAGACCGAACGGCTCGTCGGGATCGCGTTCGCAACCGAGCATCTTCGCGGCCGCCCCTTGAGCGCCAGCAGCAAGGATGGTGAACGGCGCGGTGTAAGTGTCCGTGCCCACTCGCGCACCAACGACCCGGCACCCAACGACCCGGCACCCAACGACACGTTCACCGTCGAGCACGGGCATGGCTTCCGACTCGAAGAGCACCTCGGCTCCGGCCGCTATGGCCACGTCGATGAGGTGGGTGTCGAACCGGCGACGCGGCCACACCGCGCCATGCGCGGGGAACCGCCCACCAGCCGGCCACGGGAGCTCACGCGTCTTCGAGCCGGCGATCATGCGCAGGCCGTCGATGCGATGAGCAGACGACAGGTCGATGTCGAGCTCGTTCAGCGCGGCTACAGCACGCGGCGTGAGCCCGTCGCCGCACACCTTGTCGCGGCCGTACGGACCCTTCTCGAACACCGTGACCCGCAGCCCTGCCCGCGCTGCGCGGATGGCTGCAGCGGCTCCCGCAGGGCCACCACCGATGACGAGCACATCACGCTGATTCACCCGCCAAGCCTGCCAGCCGGGCGGCGGGTTGCAACATGCCACCTGGCACCCCCATCGGTGGAATGATGACGGCGGTGAACGAACCGACGTCTGCACAGGCCGGGGCAGCGCAGCGCCGCCGAACGGTGCTTGTGCGCGTCGCCCACGAGGTGAGGCCGTTCCGCCGTCACATCGTCGGGGTCGCGGCGCTCGAACTGCTCAGTACACCGCTCCTATTGCTGACCCCCATCCCGCTGAAGATCGCCGTCGACTCAGTACTCGGCGATCAGGGTGTGCCCGGATACATCGACGCAATCCTGCCGGGGTGGTTGGCCAGCACCGATGCGCGCCTGCTCATGTTCGCGGCGGCACTCCAGGTGCTGATCGTCGTGATCGCCGAGCTGCGCGAGGTCTCGGTCTACGTGCTGCGCACGTCGGCGGGTGAGCGGATGACCACACAGTTCCGAGCGCGACTGTTCCGTCATGTCCAACGGCTCTCGCTCGCCTTTCACGACCGGCGGGGAACCGCCGACTCGATCTATCGCATCCAATGGGATGCCCCGTCGATCCAGTGGATCACCCTCTACGGCTTCATCTCGATCTGCTCGGCGTTGATCACGCTCGCGGCCATGGCGGTGGTAGTCGTGCGCATCGACACGCAATTGGCGCTCGTCTCGCTGGCGGTCATTCCACCGCTCTACCTCGTGATCCGTCAGTACAACGCACGAATGCGACCGCGCTACCACGACATGAAGGAAGCCGACAGCGACGCATTGGAGGTCGTGCAAGAGGTGTTGACCGCCTTTCGGGTGGTGAAGGCGTTCGGTCGTGAAGATCTGGAGGAACGGCGCTTTGTCGAGAAGTCGAGAGAACAGGTGCGTCGCAAGGTGCGACTTTCGTTCCAGGAGGGTCTGTTCGGCTTGCTCGTCAACACCGCAACCGCCGTGGGAACCGGTGCCGTGTTGCTCCTCGGCGTGCGCGGTGTACAGAGCGAGCGCCTCTCATTGGGCGAATTCCTGGTCGTGACGACCTATCTGGCGCAGCTCTACGGCCCGCTCAAGGTCATCAGCAAGGAGCTCGCCGACATGCAGTCGTCGCTCGCCAGCGTCGAGCGCGCCATGGAACTGCTCGACGAAGCCCCTGACGTCGTGGACCCTCCCCATGGGCGCCAGCTCAGTTCAGCGAGAGGCGACATCGAGTTCCGCGACGTCTCGTTCGCCTACGAGTCGAAGCCGGTCTTCGAACACCTCACGTTCGTTGTCGCAGCAGGTACTTCACTCGGCATCGCGGGGCCTACCGGTGTCGGCAAGACCACACTCGTGAGCCTGCTCCCCCGGCTGTTCGACGTCACTGCGGGCGCCGTGCTCATCGATGGGGTCGACATTCGCGACTACCGGCTCGCCGATCTGCGCAACCAGTTCTCGATTGTCCTGCAGGACTCGGTGCTCTTCTCGACATCGATTGCCGAGAACATTCGCTACGGACGGCCCGACGCCTCGATCGCCGACGTCATCCGAGCCGCCGAGGCGGCGAACATCCACGATGTCGTGGCCGCATTCGACGACGGGTACGACACCGTCGTCGGTGAGCGCGGCATGCGATTGTCGGGCGGCGAGCGGCAACGGGTCGGGCTGGCGAGGGCGTTCGTGCGTGACGCCCCGATCTTGATTCTCGACGAACCAACGAGCGCGCTCGACACCGCCACGGAACACTCGGTCGTCGAAGCGATGCAGCGGTTGATGGGCGGCCGCACCACGTTGCTCATCGCCCACCGCACCAGCACGCTGCAACACTGCGATCAACTGCTGACGCTCGAACCAGTCAGCTGACGACTGCTCGGAACCCGATCAACTCCACCTTCGACCGAACCAGCGCTGCGCGTACTGCGGGGTCGCACAGCACCTCGACCTCGCGCAGTCGCTCGGCGCCATAGCTCCCGGGGTAGTCGACGACCGTGGCCGGGTGGCACCCGAACTCGGTCACACCGTCGGCGAGACCGGTGATCAGGCGAACCAAGTGGTCGACACTGATGTAGTCGTGCAACGGCTGCCCTTCGGTGGTCTGGCCGTAGAACTCGCCGACGTGCGCAATGGCCGGTGTGGCAAACCGCAGCGGAACTTCGAGCCGCGATGCCAGCGATGTCACCACCTCGCGAACGAGCTCGTTGCGATGGACGTGCTGATGCGAATCGATGTGACTCGGAGCTCGGCCCATGGCGCGCTGGAAGATGGCGACCTGCTCGGCCGCCTCGCGTGTCACGGCGGCAGCATCGGCCGTGTCGACGCGCTGGTACACCGCAATCCACTGACCGTTCGCGAACGCCCACTCGCCGAGGTCGAGATGCAACCCCACATCGAGGTCGGGATGCAGGCTCGCCGACCTCACTGCGTCGTCGAGCGCGGCCTGGCGCACCATCAAACTGGCTGCAGTGACGATGCCGTCGCAGTGCGCGCGGACCACACCGGCGTTCACCCCGACGCTCAGCCCGAAGTCGTCGGCCGTCACGATCAGGTGACGGGTCATGCTTCGAGTCACGCTTCGAGTCATGCTTCGAGTCATGCTTCGAGTCATGAAAGGTTCAGATCCGTGAGCATGTGCCCGAGCACGGACTCGGCGCCGAAGTACTCCTCGGCAACACCACGCGCCGCCTTGGCATGCCGGTCGTAGTCAGATTCCACTTCGGTGAGCGCGTCGACGGCTTCGTCGGCCGAGGTGAAGCTGAGCAGCCCTGTCCCGGTCGGAATCGAGACCCCGAAGCCGGTGTCCTGGGTGACGACCGGGCGCCCCGCAGCGAGGTAGCAGGCACTTCGCTCGCTGAACCAACCGCTCTGCAACCGCGCGTGCAGATCGCGGGCGACGGTGAACTCGCCACGAGATGCCTCGATGTAGTCGTGGTATTGCATCGGATCCATCGACATCTGCACCGAATCGACGACGCCCCACCCGTTGGTGGCGAGCAGCGCGCGATCGTCGTCGAGCACACCCCGCGACTTGATCGGCTCGTGCACCGACGTATCAGTGAGGGGCATCGAATCAGGAGCTGTCAGATTCGTGGCCAACTCGATCGCCGCGCTCACTCGTGCGGGAACCCCGATCACCTTCCGGAACTCGTGGTCCTTGCTCCAGTGGTAGAGCCGGCCAGCGAACTCGACATCGGCGCCGCGTTGGCTCCAGTTGGCGACGGTCGTGTAGCGCCGGCCCTCGCCACCGGCCGGTTTCCATCGGTCGAGCAGGATCGGTTGGCGCATGGTGGCGCGCTGGCGTGGCAGGGCCGCAACCGGACAAACGGGCGTGCCAATGTTTTCGCCGTAGGTGACCACGTCATGATGGCCGTCGACGAATCGGCGGGTTACCGAGTCGCCGGCGGCGTATCCAATCCCGAGCAGGATCGGATCGGTCTCGATGAGCACCAACCGCTCGCTGCCGAACCCTTCGTCATCGAGCCTGGTCGCGCCGGCGATGTTCAGCACGGCATCGGCGTGGGCGAGCAGGTCGTCTGCTCGGAGATGTTGGGGCCCCGACCATTCGCCGGTCGCGTAGCTGTCGCGATAGCCCCAGCAGTCGTCGACACCGAACTCGGCACACACCCGAGCCAAGTACTCGACGGCGTAGTCGCTGCGACCCACCTTCGACCCGACAAGCGGATCGTACGGCCAGCTCGAGGTGAGCTCGAGATACGTGACGTCGTGCCCCAGCCGCCGCAGACCGACGACGAACTGCATGTGCATCCACGCCATGCCTGCGAAGGGGTCGCCCGCAAGCGTGCCGAGCACCACGATGCGTAGCGGCCTCACCGCTGGTCGCCAGCGGACGCTACGGGTGGGCGGCAGCGGGCAAGCGCACCGGCTATCCGCGATCTCAGCATCAACCAGTCGGCGGCCGCCAGCGCGGCGACGACCACGGTAGCGGCCGCCCCGACTCGTGCTTGGAAGACGAGTGCGCACATCGCAATCAGCGCGGCGACGACAACCAGGTGGCCCCAGCGCACACTCCATCGCACCCGCCACTGCTGATTCCATCGCCAGGCAACGGCGGTCACGATCCGCGCCGACAGCAGGCCCCGCCGCGTCACCGACAGGTCCCACGAATCATGAGGACCACCGGCGACCACCACACATGACGAGCTACGGAGCAGACGATCGAGATCGTGGAGCCAGGTGGCACGGTCGCCCCACCATGGGCGGGCCTGCCAGGCCGGACGTGGGCCGCGAGGCCCGGTGATTCGTCCCCACACCCGCACGAACGGCTGCGCGATGTGCAACCAACCGACGAGCAAGCACAGCGCACGCGGACGCGACTCGGTGCGGTCGACGCTGACCGACGCGGCGACCGTCGACCCGTAGGCGACGACGAGCGCCGCGAGCGCAGCCGGAACGAGCAAGAACCAGGCGGAGACAAGGCCCAGCAGCGCCCCCACTGCCGCGAGTGGCGCGCACAGTGGCAACAGGGCGCCGATCCACAGCGTGACCGCGCGTGCGGGCTGCTGCGACACATGCTGATACGGGGCCTGACCGTGGTAGCCGTGGTACACGACGGGCCGCAGCACCCACGGCAACAGCCGTGTGCCGCCGTAGATAGCACCGCTCCAGCTGGCCTGCCCGAGGCGATTGAACCGGTGCGGGTGAGCGCTCAAGAGCATTCGCTCGGCCCGGCCGTAGCCACGCTGCTGGCGTAGGTAGCCGCGCACCGACGCGCGGCGGTGGTGATACACCTGCGCTGCAGGCGAATAGCCGATGGAGCCTGACGCATCGAGCACCTTCCAACACACGTCGACATCGTCTCCCGCCGAGGTGTACGCGGGATCGAAGCCGCCGACGTCGATGAGCGCGGTGCGACGGAATGCCATGTTGCACCCCGGAACGTGTTCGGCTCGATCGTCACCCAGCAGCACTGCCTGCGGTGCGCCGGGCGAGCAAGCGACCGCACGTTCCACGAGCCCACCTCCCGCGACGGGCAGGTTCGGCCCTCCGACGGCTGTGACACCATCGTGGAAGGCGAGCACCAGATGCCACGGCCAGCGCACGTGACACGCGGCGTCGGCATCGAGGAACGCGACGATCTCGCCCGAGGCGGCAGCCACTCCAGCGTTGCGCGCCCGGCTCAAGCCGCCGTGTTCCAGTTCGATCAGCGTGAACGGAAACCGACGCGCGATCTC
>JAYTNH010000155.1:0-4521 GCA_043748395.1 Ilumatobacteraceae bacterium
CTCGCGGCCGGCCATCTGCCACACCCGCTTCCACACCTTGTCTTTTTCGAGTTCGTGGAACTCGCGGCTGGTGTAGCGCTCGCGGGGGATGTCTGTGTCGCCGAGGTACTGCCAGCTCTGCCACCGCAGTACCACGGGTACGTTCTCGGGGCGGCTGTCGGTGTCGAGCAACTGCTGGTAGGTGATGCCAGGCGAGCGCGCTGCTCCGCGTACTTCGTCGCTGGTGGGTTCTGCGGTAAGCGTCATCGGGAGCTCCGTCACTCGTTGATGGCCGTTGCGGCCTGTTGAAAGCGGTTGGTGAGTTGCTTGCCGGCGATCCACAAGCACAGGTGTGGATCAGCCTGGCGAACCTCGCCGGCGATCCAGACGCCATGCTGGGTGAACAGTCCGGTGACGCCATCGCGTGTGACCTCGATGGTGCCATCGTCGGTGAGGTCGTACAGCGCCCCTGACAGTGGATGCTTGATCGTGCGCATGTTCGGACTGTACTAATCGTCCAATCAATGCGACGGTACGGAGCGGCCCCGGTGTTTGAGCAGGCCAGTGCATGACGCGACCGACACCAACAGCGCGCCGGCGGCCAGGGCGAACTCGATTGCCGCGAAGCCGTTCACCCGGCCGACATCACCCCACGCGATCAGCGCCGTGATCACCGATGCAGCAATGCCGAAGTACGGAATCCACCGCATGTGTCGGAACGCGAGTGCCACCATCGCGACCGGCGCGATGAACGGCACGATCATGATGACGGGAAAGCGCGGCGATGCCTCGGGCCCCAACCACCACGTCGAGAGCCCAATCTTCCACGAGCTGTTCCAGACTGCAGCGAACGACAGCACGACCCCAATCCACATCAGTACCGTGAGCGCGCGCCACCCCAAGGTGAGCTCGCCCTCGACCGGCATGTGCAGCCACGGCGGCAACGTGAGCTGGGTGTGGGGCTCGGTCGCTGGTGGTTGAGGCAGCGACAAGTCGTCGTCGATCACGTGGGCACGCTACCGGGGTGATGGCAGGGGGTGACGGCGGGTGCGAAGGTCAGAACCGCTACCCTTGCGCCGATGTCGGCCGAGCCTTTCAAGAAGCTCAGCATCTTCTTCCCGATGTGGAACGAGGAGACCTACATCGAGCGCGCCGTCGGGGCTGCTAAGGAAGAATGTGAGCGCCTCGTCGACCGCGGCGACATCGTCGACTACGAGTTGATCGTCGTCAACGATGCCTCCACCGATGGCACGGCGGCGTTGGCCGATCACTTGGCCGCCACCGATCCCCACGTGCGAGTGGTGCATCATCCGGTGAATCGCAAGCTCGGCGGGTCGATGAAGTCCGGATTTGCAGCCGCCACCGGCGATCTGGTGCTCTACACCGACGCCGATCTGCCGTTCGACATGGCCGAAGCCAGCCAGGCGGTGCACCTCATGCGCTACTACGAGGCCGACATCGTGAGCGCGTACCGGTTCGATCGCATTGGCGAGGGTCCGAGTCGCGCGATCTACACGTTCTTCTACAACTCGCTCATCCGCCGACTGTTCGGTGTGCGACTACGCGACATCAACTTCGCGTTCAAGCTGTGTCGCACCGAGATCTTTCAGCACGTCAGCCTGAAGAGCGAGGGTTCGTTCATCGATGCTGAACTCATCATCCGCGCCAAGAAACTGGGCTACTCGGTCATCCAGTTCGGTGTCGATTACTTCCCCCGCACGCGAGGTGACAGCACCCTGGCCTCGGTCGGCATCATTCGCACCATCCTGAGCGAGATGTGGCAGTTGCGTGGTGAATTGCGATCCATCACCCCCGTTGCCCGACGATCGACCTGAGCTGGCTCAACGCGTGGGCGACCGCTGACCCGCCTGGCCTTCGCGTGAACCGCTGGTAGAATCGACGTTTGGCATCCCCCCGGCCGGAGACGTAGTGAACACCCGCAAACCACCCCCACCGCATACTCGTCGACCACCGACGAAGCCACCAACGGCCGCTGGTCGTTGGGTGCCAGCGCTCGCCGCGGCAGGTGTTCTCGGGCTGGTGGTCATCGCCGGAATGTCGGGCCGCGACGGTGCGTCCGGCACCGCAGACGGCGCGCCGTCGGGTAGCGACTTCGGCGTGGTCGACGACACCGGCCTCACAGTGCCACCCAGCACGGTCGAACAGATCGCTGTCGTCACCGATCCTGCCATCGTCAAGACACAGTTGGCGCAGACCATCGGCAAGGGCATGGTGAACAGCGATGTCACCGCCGTGCAGAAGCGGCTCACCGAACTCGGTTTCTCGCCAGGGCCGGCCGACGGAGTTTTCGGTTCGGGTACCGAGCAAGCGGTGTGGGCGTTCGAGAAGCTGATCATGGGCACGGCGAGGGGTGCTGCCAGGGGTTTTGTAACGAACGACATGTGGCAGCGCATGCAAGATCCCATCGTCATTCAGCCCCGCCGCAAGACGGGTGTCGACTCCACGCACATGGAGATCTACCTGCCCGAGCAGGTGGCCATCGTGTTCAAGAGCGACCAGGCGATCTTGGTCACCCACATCTCGTCGGGCATCCTCGATCCGGCCACGGGCGAGCCAATGACGTTCTGTGAAACCGCCAAGTACGACACCGACGACAAAGGTGCCAAGCTCGATCCTCCGGTCGAAAGGGCCATTTGCTCCGAAGCAAAAACGCCGGGCGGCGTGTTCAAGTTCTATCGACGGTACGAAGGCAAGCGGGTGTCGCCGCTCGGCGGCATGACCAACCCCGTGTACTTCAACTTTGGTATCGCCGTGCATGGTGCCGACAACGTGCCGCTCGAACCAGCTTCGCACGGGTGCGTGCGCATCAACCAGCGCATCGCCGAGTTCTTCCCGTCGCTCGTCAAGAACGGCGACCGCGTGTACGTGTGGGGCGAAGACGGCAAGGAGCCCGAGCAGTACTCCAAACGCGAGAGTCTGCCGTCGTTCAACCGTGACGATCCCAATGCCACCACCACCACGTCGAGCACCACCACCACGGCGCCGGCAGTGACCACTACGTCGAAGCCACCCACGACCACCACGCCACCCACCACTACGCCGGTGACCACCACCACCACCACCACCGCAGCGACGACCACCACCACCACAACGATCGCCACGCCGTAGTTCGTCCGAGTTCGTCCGTGACGTTGGCAAACCTGGAACGATGGCGAGATGGACAAGGTTGCCTACGACGAGTTCGGTCTGTTCCACCAGAATGCCGCCGAGTACGCGCTGGCGTTGGCGGCCTCGCCGGTAGTGCGGCGCGAGGCGATCGACGTCGGCGACGGACGAACGGTGAGCGTGCTCGTGTGGGGTAACGCCGACCCTGAGCTGGTGTTCCTGCACGGCGGAGCGCAGAACGCACATACCTGGGACACGGTGTTGCTGGCACTTGACGTTCCGGCGATCGCCATCGACCTACCCGGTCACGGCCACTCGGGTTGGCGTACCGATGGTGCGTACACGCCGGCGAATCTGGCCGACGATGTTGCGGTGGCGGTGGCCCGCTTGGCTCCCAATGCGCACGGCGTGGTGGGCATGTCGCTGGGTGGCATGACCGCGCTACAGCTCGCGGTCCGGCACCCCCACCTGGTGCGCAGGTTGATGCTGGTCGACATCACCCCTGGCGTGAACCGACACAAGGCCAAGGCCGTGCTCGACTTCGTGAACGGCCCGCAAAGCTTCCCGAGCTTCGATTCGCTGATGGCCCGAACCAAGGAGCACAACCCCACCCGTACCGAGAGTTCGTTGCGGCGGGGCATCTTGCACAATGCTCACCAACTCGACGACGGAAGCTGGCAGTGGAACTACGACCGCGGTAGCCACACCCGTTCGTCCGATGTCGAGCCGACGACCGAACCCGACACGGGGGCTGTGCCCGATTCGGCGTTGTCGCCGGCTTGGGACGACTTCGCTGCGGTCACGTGCCCGATGATGCTGGTGCGTGGCGGGGTCTCGCCGGTGGTCGACGACGACGATGTAGCCGAGGCGAGCCGTCGTCAGCCATCGATCGAGGTCGAGGTCGTCGACGGCGCCGGTCACAGCATTCAGGGTGACCGACCGATCGAGCTCGCTGCGCTCGTCAGCGCCTTTATACCGTCACCGCGGCGACGACCATGACCGGTTGCCCCAGCACCTCGGCGAGCAGGTCGGAGCGCTCGCCGGCGGTGTACAACTCGAGGTCGATGGCGTGCCCGGTGGCGGTCTCGACCTCGATGCGCAGCGACCTGCCTACCACACGAACGCGCAGACCGCTCACGCGCCCGTCGTGACTGCGGTCGAGACCGATCGCGACGCGTAGCACTCCGGCGAGCACCCGCACGGTGCGCTGATCGTTGGCAGAGAGTTGGGCGAAGTCGGCGTGCCGCAACTTGGGAGCACTCTTGCGGTGATAGCGGGCGATCAACGCGATGAGTTCGATCTCGTGGTCGGTGAGGCCGGTGAGATCGCTGTTGCGGATGACGTAGTAGCTGTGCAGGTGATGCTTCGAGTGCGACACCACCAGCCCGACGTTGGCCAGTAAAGCCGCTGCCTCGA
>JAYTNH010000156.1:0-6406 GCA_043748395.1 Ilumatobacteraceae bacterium
TGCCAGCAGGGCAGCAATGGTCGTGGCCGAGCGAGCTTCGAGCAGTCGAGTTGGCTCGATTTCGCCAAGCCCGGCGTCGCTGACAGCGCCACAGAACTCGACGGCGCCCATCGAATCGAGACCGAGGTCCCAGACGTCGTCGACGGCCCCGACTTCGCCCACGGCCAGCCCGACAACGGTGGCAATCTGCCCACACACCCAGAGCTCGAGCTCGGACATGGCAATTGCGGGAGGTGACGATCGCCACCGCTCCCATTCCCCTGACAGCAATCCTTGACGATCGAGCTTGTTGCGTTCGTTGAACGGAAGCTGTTCGTGCCGCACCAGCATGGCCGGCATCAGGTGCGCGGGAAGCCGAGCGGCGAGGAACCCTCGAACCTTCTCGGGGGTCAGCGACGGGTCATCGACCTGCACATGCCCCACCAGGCGCGGTCGTGGCGAACCGGAACGGTGCACCAACACCGCGGCATTGCCGATGCCCGGAACAGCCCGCAGCACCGCCTCGACCTCGGCAGGTTCGATGAGCACACCATTGATCTTCACCATCTCGTCAATTCGGCCGCTGTGGTGAAAGACCCCGCCGCTGTCGACGTGCACGATGTCGCCGCTGAGCCACCAGCGCTTGCCGTGGGGGTCGGTCACAAAGCATTGAGCGGTGAGCTCAGGGTCGCCCAGGTACCCGAGCGCGACCGAGTCGCCGAGCACGAGCTGGGTGGGCGAACCGGGGCCGTCGATCGGCTCGACTCGAATGTGCTCGAGCGAGGTCGGCACCCCGAGGGGAATCCGGCCCGCCCCGATCGGATCGTTCGGACCCACTGAAACACCCATGCTGCCCCGGGCCTCGGTGGCGCCGAAACCGAGATGGATGACGGCATCGGCGGCGACCAAGGTTCGTAGCGCCGGGATGATCTCCCAGTCGGTCGCTTCGGTACCAAGTCGCAGCGCTGTGACCGCCGGGAGCCGACGCTTTCCGTGAGCCGCGCGAACCAGCGTTGCTGCCAGAGTTGAGCCCACCGACAGGTTGGCGACTTCCTGCCCGGCGAGCCACGAGAGCAGTTCTTCGGAGCTCATCCGACCTGGGTCGGCAATGTGCAGCGAGTGCCCGTCGGCAAGTAACCGGATGCGACCGAGGCCGGCCGCAAAACTGAACGGACGCAGCAGCGCAATCCGCGAACGCTCACCGAGTTCGGGGCCGCCGCCGATCTCGCCGTTGGAGCGATTCATCGCCGACCACCGCCGCACGACGCCCTTGGGGCGACCGGTCGACCCTGAGGTGAACACCACCACGCCAGCGGCCGAACCGTCGACTGCGACGGGGGCCAACGAGCCGAGCATGCCCCCTGTGGCCACGATTGGGCGAACCCCGTCAGGAAGCAATCCGGAGTAACGCTCGTGGGTCACGACCGCCGCGGTGAAGCCGCCGAGACGCGACACAAGTTCGGCGATGCGATCGACCGGCGTGGAGGCCTCGATTGGTGAAAAGCGCACTCCGGCGCGTGCCACCGCGTGGAGCGCAACCGCCGCCTCGACCGATCGGTCGACGATGACGGGCATCCAGCTGTCGTTGCCCCATGCACCGTCGGCGCATGCTTCGGCCACCCCCACCGCCAGCGCGCCGGAGAGTGCCTCGAGTTCCGCGAAGGACATCGAGCGACGTTGATCGCACATCGCCAGTTCGTCGGGATGCTGCTCTGCCTGTTCGATGAGGCCGGTGACGAGCAGCAACGGCGCCGGCGATGATGATGATGATGATGTCAAGGAATCGGCTTCACCCACATTGGCTAGGCTACGTTCATCGTGGACGGTGTCGCTGGGCTCTGTTCAATCCACAGACACTGCCCACAGACCACAATCACACCGAGGAACTCCACGCCCGTGCATCGCCCAACCGCCCGCACCCCACGACGAGTGAAGCTCGGCGCCGTGACTGCCCTGGTGGCGTTGCTGACGGCCTGTGCAGGCGCGTCAGGCCCCGCCGCCGACACTGCAACCGTCACCGTCACCGGAAGCGCGGCAACGCCCGACCTCACGTCGGTCACGCTGAAGGTTGCCTACCTGGTCATCTCCTCCGACACAGCGACTCGGTTCAGGGAACTCTCAGCTGCGTTCGATGACACCCCCTACAAGCTCGAATGGGTAGCGTTCGACGGATCGAACGGAGCCGTCGAGGCCTTGAACGCCGGCGCTGTGGACATCGGGCTGATGCTGCAATCAACCGTCAGCGTGCTGGCCCAGGGTAACGCCAAGCCCGAGTGGACCACCGAGAACCGCGCGTTCTCAGTGATCGCCGCAGCGTTGCCCGGTCCCACGTCGAACCAAGTGCTGCTGGTGCCGACCGACTCGCAAGTTCAAACCGTGGCCGACTTGAAGGGCAAGAAGGTCTCGTATGCCCGAGGTTCATTGCAGCACTACTTCTGGAACGTTGCGGCGCGCGAAGCTGGGTTACAACCCGGCGACGTCGAACTCGTCGAGTTGCCTTCTGCCGAGGGAAAGGCTGCGTTCCAGAGTGGCGCACTCGATGCGATCGTCACCGGAACGGGGAGCGCCCGCCGCTTTGGTGGGTCCGGTGTTGCACGACCGATCGCCGATTCAGGTGACCTGCCGCTATATCGCGTGACCCTGGCCCGCCGTGGACTGTTCGACAACCCACTGGTCGAGGCCGCTGTCGCCGACTTCTTGTTACGGTCGAGTGCACTGGAGGAATGGAAGAGCGGGCACGTCGCTGAGATGACCAAGGTCTACGAAGAAGTCTCGTTGCTCGATCCCGAAGAGGCCGCCTTCAGCGCCCAAGACGCATACCTACGTGCGGCTCCGCTCGACGACATCCTGGTCGAGGCACTGCAGGACCAATCCGACATCTTCTTCGCCGATCAGGTCATCGCCAACAAGTCCGACGCACAGGTGCTCATCGACAATCGATTCGAGGGTCGTTGACGGTTGCCGGGCTGCACCGCCTGCCGACCACGTCGGCGCCACGGCGTCGTTCACACGTCCCGCGGCCGATTCGTCGGCTGTCGGGTCCGGCCGCCCTGGTCGGTGTGTGGTGGCTCCTCACGGCCACGGGCCACATCGGTCCGAACACCTTCCCGTCGCCCACGGCCGTGTGGGACATCGGAGTCGCGCTGTTCCGCAACGGCCAGCTGCAGTCGGCCCTGGCGGCCTCGGCCGAGCGCGCGGGGTTGGGGCTTGGCATCGGGGTCTCGGCTGGCCTTGCAGTCGCCATCGCGGCCGGACTCACTCGCCTCGGCGAAGACGTCATCGACTCGAGCATGCAAGTACTCAAAGCCATCCCCGGCTTCTCACTCGTACCGTTGTTCATCATCTGGATGGGCATCGACGAAGCGCCGAAGATCACGCTCATCGCGCTCAGCACGTCGATGCCGATCTACATCAACACCTACGGCGCCATCCGCAACGTCGACGCACGTCTGGTCGAGGCAGCACACACGCTGGGGGTGGGCCGGGTGGGCCTGGTACGCCACATCATCGTGCCCGGGGCCGTACCGGGCTTCTTGGTGGGCTTGCGCATCAGCCTCACCAGCGCATGGCTCGCGCTGATCTTCGCCGAACAGATCAATGCCAGCGACGGCATCGGCAAGCTCATGTCTGAGGCGCGCAGTTGGTTCAGGCTCGACATGATGGTGCTCGTCGTGGTCATCTACGCCATCTTGGGCCTGGTGTCGTACTCGTTCGTACGATTCCTCGAGCGCAGGCTGATGCAATGGCGCAGGGGGTTTGCCGGAGCATGAGCGCGCCCGACTCCGATCTTCAGCAGGGCCCCAATGCGTTGGTGCTCGCAGGTGTGCGTAGGGCGTTCGACGACCAGGTAGTGCTCGATGGCATCGATCTCGTTGTACCGCACGGTCAGTTCGTGGCGTTGCTCGGCCGCAGCGGCACCGGCAAGACCACCATCTTGCGTATCATCGCCGGGCTCGACGACGAAGCCGACGGCGACGTATTCGTGCCGCAGCGTCGAGCGATGGTCTTCCAAGACCCACGCCTCATTCCGTGGAAGCGAGTGATCCACAACGTCACCTTGGGCCTCAAGGGCCCCGACGCGCGGGCACGTGCACTCGAGATGCTCGACGACGTCGGCCTCGAACGCCATGCGCGTGCGTGGCCAGTCACCCTGTCGGGCGGAGAAGCGCAGCGTGTGGCGCTGGCGCGAGCGCTGATCCGCGACCCGCAGCTGTTGCTACTCGACGAACCGTTCGGAGCGCTCGACGCCCTCACCCGCATCAAGATGCACGGCCTACTCGCGGCGATGCTCGCCAAGTTCGGGCCCGCCGTGGTCTTCGTCACGCACGATGTCGACGAAGCGTTGCTGCTTGCCGACCGCATCGTGGTGCTCGACAACGGCACGCTGATGCTCGACGAACCGGTCGAACTCGATTTTCCTCGGCGCCGCACGTCAGCTGAGTTTCAACAACACCGCGAGCACGTGTTGTCAGCACTCGGTGTGGTCGAGGTCGACATCGATCGCACCGGCTCTCGAGCGAAGTAGCGGCCAGCCACGAGGCGCTGTTCGGGCCACTCAGATTCTGCGCTGGAAGGTGCCTGCGCTGACGATTGCCCCACTGAGTTCGGCGCCGAGCGCCGCCAACACGTCGGCGTCGGCATCGCTGACTTCGGCCCACGGTGCCGCCGCCAGCGCGTCGGTGCGATCTTCCACCCACTGCCGATGAGCCGCGCCCGCCTCAGTGAAAGCTCCCGACTCATCGAGCCAGCCTCGCTCGACCAGCGCAAGTTTCGCGCCGTTCCAAGCGTCGTCGCCCCACCCGCGGCTGCTTTGCAAGACGGCCGACGGCACCGAACCAGTTGCTCCGTGGAGCAGCAACGCCTCGCAGCCCGACACACCCTCGCACGTGAGCGCAGCAATGTGGCCGTCGCCCCGATACTCGCGCAACAACGTGATCGCCAACCAGAGCTGCAAGTGGGGTTCGTCAGGCCACGCCAACGCAGCGTGACCCGCGTACAGCGGGCGGCCCTCTGGCCGGCACACATCGCAGGCGCGGCGAAGCGTGGTGGCCGCCGCTGCAACGTCGGTGTGATCGAGCCGGTCACCGAAGATGCGCCGTAACGACGAGTCGACTGCCTGCCAGCGCGCATCGACCAGGGCCGCCGCAGTGGTTCGCTGCCATGCCTGCGGCACCAGCGTGCGAACACGGTCGGGTTCGAAGTTGTAGAACGTGGCGACGACCACCTCGGCAGGGACAGCGCCCATCGCCGCCGACCGGGACGAGAAGTAGCCCATCATTCCGGCGTCGAGGCCCAGGGACGTGTAGCTGGCATCGGCTTCGGGAACGAAGTAGATGAGACCGTGGTAGGCCTCGAGACGTTGCCACAGAAATCGCGCGCGTGGTGCCATGCGCACGTTCTTAGTCGATTGGCCCCACGGCATCACGAACGAGCTGGTGGAACACCTCGAGGCCGTACTCCCACTTCGGGCTCAGCAACCCGGTGTTGTAGTTACCAGCGTCGAGGTTGCGCTGGACGTGTTCGCACACGCGAGCGTCTTCGTCGGCAACTTCTTCGCTGAACTTGACGATGCCTTCGACGTCTTCGGCATCGTCGGCAAAGAAGTACTCGAAGATCAGATCGCTGTGCGTGTGCCCGCGCGGTAGCCAGCGCTCGACAGCGAAACCGCCAGGAAACACGTCGAACGCAAAGGTGGGCCAGAAGTAACCGAACACGCCGAACGTGCTCTCGTCACGCGGCGGCATCACATGGATGTTCCACCGCGGATCGCCCTTGAACACGACCTGATAGTTGAGCGCATCGGCGTCGCGGCTCATGGCCGGATGCACCGTTGGCAGGTGATAGCCCTCGAGGAAGTTGTCGCCGTATGTCTTCCAGTTGCAGCGCACGTTGCGCACACTGCGGCTGTGGAACCGGTACGACTCGATGGGGTAGTCGGTGATCTCGTCGGGAAATGCACCGAGCCACTCGATCAGCGGCGCGACAGCGGGGTTGAGGCACACGAACACCATGCCCCTCCACGACTCGACTTGGATGGGTGTGAGGTCCATGTCGTCGGGTGTCAGGCATCCGAAATCGCGCGCATTCAGTAGCTTGCCGGTGCTGCCGAACGCCCAACCGTGATAGCGGCAGACCATGTTGGCCTGGCAGCCCTCGCCTTCCCACACGATGGGGCCGGCGCGGTGCGGGCACAGGTTGTAGAAGCCACGAAGCGTGCCGTCGTCGCTGCGCCGCAGGAAGATCGGCCACCCGGCAAGGTTCTCGGTGACGTAGTCGCCCGACTTGCGCAGTTGATGCTCGTAGGCCACGTGCACCCACGTGCTGCCGAAGATGGACCAGCGTTCGCGCTCGAAGATCTCGGGATCGGTGTACCACCGCGCCGGAAGGGTTCGAACAAGTTCCACTGCCGACGATGTTATCGACAGGG
>JAYTNH010000157.1:0-2059 GCA_043748395.1 Ilumatobacteraceae bacterium
ATTTTTCCCGAGCTTCTGCCGCTGCTGGTCGTTCGCAAGTTCAAGCGGGCCAAGCGCGCCGACGTCGACTTTCCCCAGCTTCCCGCCTGGCTCAATCGCCTCGGCTATTGGCTCAGTTCATGCTCGGCGCGGCTGTGCATGATCTGGCCGCTCGGCACATCTGTCATCGCTGTCGCCGAGAAGGCGCACGACAATGGTTGACACCAGACCCACATCAATTGGCACGTGCTGGGTGGTCAGCCCGATGTTGCGCGACACCGAGTCGTTCCTGCGGCTGCGTGACGAGACGGCCGCCGCCTGCACAGCACATGGCGTCACTACTGCGTTGCGACACCTGGTCATCGACGACTCGGCTGGCACCGACCCCGAAGTGGAAGCCCTCACCCGCTTACCTGGCGTCGAGGTGTTGGTGCCACCGTTCAACCTTGGCCATCAGCGGGCCATCGTCTACGGCTTGCGCCATCTGCTGCCCAGGTTGTCGAATGCCGACGTCGTCGTGACCATGGACTCCGACGGCGAAGACCAACCCGCCGACGTGCCGCGTCTGCTGTCCGCGCTCAACGCCGAACAGGTCACGCTGGCGCTTGCCGTTCGCACCAAACGATCAGAGTCGGTGCGCTTTCGCGTGATGTACCTGTTCTTCCGCGTGATGTTCCGGGTGTTCACGGGTACCACGGTGCGCAGCGGCAACTTCGCTGCGCAAAGCGCTTCGTCGCTCGCAGCAACGATTCACCACCCGAGCTTCGACCTCTGCTACTCGTCGTCGCTGCTCGCATTGAGGCGCCCCACCGCCTCGGTGCCGTGCGCTCGCGGGCGCCGCTTCGCCGGTTCGTCGCGCATGAACACCTACGCCCTCATGGCCCACGGTGTTCGAATGCTGCTGCCGTTCTCGGAACGCATCGCGGTGCGCGCCATGTTCGTCGCGTCCGTCACCTTGGTGGGCGTGCTCACGCACCTCGGCATCCTCGCTGGCGGAGGGTTCGGCGATCACCCAGGACCTGCCGTGTACAGCGTGCTCGTGGCGCTCGGAACGCTGTTCGTCGCGAGCCTCACCACCTTCGTCGTTCTGTTCTCAGGCTTCGCGCAGGCTTCGGCCATCGCGATGAAAGGCATCGGTGTGCCCGACCTGCCCGCGCATGCCCCCAAGGGGTGAGCACGTGAATACCACCACCACTGCCGCCGGCACATCCGCAACAGAGGGACCGAGCCGCCCCTTGCGGCTGTTCCTACTGGGCCTCGCACTGCTGCCGATCGTCATCGCAGTCG
The DNA here is from genome assembly GCA_043748395.1 of Ilumatobacteraceae bacterium. GTDB lineage: Bacteria > Actinomycetota > Acidimicrobiia > Acidimicrobiales > Ilumatobacteraceae > JAYTNH01. Next base: position 1,267 of record JAYTNH010000157.1, read on the forward strand.
TACGTGCCTTGCGTCATCACTGGTTCCCCATCGGCGACAACGCACTTCTCTATCTCCGAGCACGCGATGTGTTCACGTCACATCACCCCCTGCTCGGCTCGTGGACCTCTGCGTCGCTCAGCGTCGGCGAGAACATGAACAACCCCGGCTCGATGTACGACTTCCTCATCGCTCCGTTCGCCCATGCATTCTCGCCCGGACCCGGAGCGGCAATCGGTGTCGGCTCGGTGAACGCTGCTTCGATCGTCGGCGTGTCGATCGCCAGTCGTCACATCGGTGGATGGTCGCTGCAGCGATGGATGCTGCTCGCCGCTGCCGCATTGTCGTGGTCGATGGGCAGCGAAATGCTCATCGACATGTTCCAGGCCCACGCACTGCTGCTGCCGTTCCTCCTGTTCCTCGTACTGCTGGTCGGTTGCACCGCCGGGCGCATTCGGTGTCTGCCATGGACCGTCGCCGTTGCGTCGTTACTTATCCAGACGCACATCAGTTACGCCTACATCCTCAGCCTCCTCGCGGGCGCCGCATTGGTCTTCGTGTGGTGGCAGCACCGTCCTATCCGGCGACTCGTGCGGACGTCGGTCTGGAAGTCGCGATCGGTGCTGTGGTCAGTGATCACGCTGGGCGGGCTGTGGATCCAGCCGTTGATCGAGCAGTTCTTCGGGGCAGGCCGCGGCAACCTCACCCGCTTGGCCACCAATTCCGGTGGTGGCGACTTCAGCCTCGGAAGCTCGACCGCTACGAAGATCATGAGCTCATTGCTGGTGCTACCCGAGTGGTGGACTCGACCCGG
>JAYTNH010000158.1:0-1533 GCA_043748395.1 Ilumatobacteraceae bacterium
ACCGAGGTTGAGCACCGTTGCGGGAGGTTGTTCGGCGTCGACACCAGACCGCGAATCGCGAGCGATCTTGTGGGCCACCGATCGCGCCGACACATGGCCCTCGCCGATCGCCGCGAGAAGCGAATCGAGGTCGGCGTATGACGCGGCCTCGATCTCGGCGGTCATGTGCTCGCTGCTCCAGATGCGCTGCAGCGGCAGGCCCTCGCGACGCAGTTCTTTGGTGAGGTCGTCGCGACCGGCCTCGATCATGTCGTCGCGACGCTCGCGGCTGAACCACTGCTTGATCTTGTTGCGCGACCGAGGGGACACCACAAATTGCAACCAGTCGCGAGTCGGCCCGGCCGACTCGACCTTCGAGGTGAAGATCTCGCAGGTGTCGCCACTGCGCACGACGTGTTGCAGCGGAACCAAACGCCCGTTGACGCGTGCGCCGATGCAACGATGCCCCACTTCGGTGTGCACAGCATAGGCAAAGTCGACCGTGGTGGAGCCCACAGGCAACGTGATGACACGGCCCTTGGGAGTGAACACGAACACTTCGTCTTGTTCGAGGTCGGTCTTCAGGCTTTCCATGAACACTGCCGGGTCGGTGACTTCCGACTGCCAATCGATGATTCGGTTCAGCCAGTCGATGTCGGGGGCGCTGCCATCGTCTTTGTACGCCCAGTGCGCGGCAACTCCCCACTCGGCGCGCTGATGCATTTCGCGCGTGCGAATCTGCACCTCGACCACCTTGGCACCAGGGCCGATGACGGTGGTGTGCAGGCTCTGGTAGAGGTTGAACTTGGGCATTGCGATGTAGTCCTTGAAGCGACCGACCACCGGCTTGTACCGACCGTGGATGCAGCCGAGCGCGGCGTAGCAATCGCGCTGCGAGTTGACGACGACACGTACCGCGATGAGGTCGAAGATCTCGTCGAACTCTTTGCCCTTCTGCATCATCTTCTCGTAGATGCTGAACAGGTGTTTGCCCCGGCCCGTGACCTCGGCGTCGATGTTCAGTTCTTTCAGGCGACTTTGGAAGTCGGCGATCGACCGCGCCAGGTACACCTCGCGCTCGGGCTCGCGGCTGCTCACCAAGTGATCGAGTTCGGCGTACCGCTTGGCGTACAGCGACGCGAACGACAGGTCTTCGAGTTGCTGGCGTAGCTCTTGCATGCCCAGCCGGTGCGCGAGCGGGGCGTAGATGTCGAGCGTCTCTTGCGCGATGCGCCGCTGCTTCTCGCTGGGTATCGCCGCCACGGTGCGCATGTTGTGCAGCCGATCGGCAAGCTTGATGATGAGCACCCGTAGGTCACGGGCCATCGCCACCAGCATCTTGCGCATGGTTGCGGCCTGTTGGGCTTCTTTCGAGTCGAACTGCAGACGTTCGAGCTTGGTGACGCCATCGACGATCTGCGCGACCTCGGCACCGAAGCCGGCCTCGACGTCGGCGAGCGTGATCTCGGTGTCTTCGACGGCATCGTGCAGCAGCGCAGCGGCGAGCGAGATCTCGTCGAGCCCGATCTCGGCCACGATGCGCGCCACCGCGAG
>JAYTNH010000159.1:0-1592 GCA_043748395.1 Ilumatobacteraceae bacterium
GGCCGACGGCACCGTCGATCTCAACATGTGGAAGTCGGTGCAGCTCGCACTCATCAACCACTGCGAGGGCCAGGCCAACCGCATGGCCGTGCTCGATTCGCCCCCCGGCATGTCGCCCCAGCAGATCAAGGAATGGCGCAGCGACACCGCGATGTACGACTCGGCCTTCGCCGCGCTGTACTACCCGTGGATCAAGGTCTCGAACCCTGCCGCCACCAATGGCGACACCGAGATCCTCGTGCCGCCGTCGGGCCACATGGCCGGCATCTGGTCGCGCAACGACGACACCCGTGGCGTCTGGAAGGCCCCGGCCAACGAAGTCGTGCGCGGTGCACTCGATGTCGAGAAGAACATCACCAAGGGCGAGCAGTCGCTGCTCAACCCGATCGGCATCAACTGCATCCGCCCGTTCGGTACCCGCGGCATCCGCGTGTGGGGCGCCCGTACGCTCAGCAGCAACACCGACTGGACGTACATCATCGTGCGGCGCCTGTTCAACATGATCGAGACCTCGATCATGAACGGCACCCAGTTCGCCGTGTTCGAGCCCAACGATCAGAAGCTGTGGGAAGGGCTCAAGCGCACCGTTGGTTCGTTCCTGCGCGGCCTGTGGCGCGACGGCGCGCTGTTCGGTGCCGGCGAAGAGCAGGCGTTCTACGTCAAGTGCGACAGCGAGACCAACCCGCCCGAGTCCATCGATCTCGGCCGAGTGGTCGTCGAGGTCGGCATTGCGCCGGTGAAGCCGGCGGAGTTCGTGATCTTCCGCATCGCACAGATCAAGGAGACCTCGGCCTGAGGCCGGGGTCTAACGAAGGGATCTCACTATGCCACCGAAGCTCGCGGGGCCAATCAAGCACGTCGAACAGCTGGGTTCGTACTTCGCCGTCGAAATCACCGGCCTGACACTCGGCTACTTCACCGACATCAGCGGCCTGTCGCACGACGTCGGCGTGGTCGATGTGCAAGTCACGAACTCGAAAGGCGACGTCATCACCAAAAAGGTGATGGGCACCCCCACGTACGGCGACATCACGCTCAAGCGTCCCTTGTCGAAGGACAAGACGTTCTACGACTGGGCCCAGAAGGTACTGAAGGGCGATCTGGACATCCGCAAGGACGGCGCCATCGTCTTCTTCTCCAGCGACAACAAGGAGTCGGGCCGCTGGAACTTCACCATGGCCTTCCCCAAGAAGTGGTCTGCATCGGACCTCGACGTGGGAACTGACGACCTGATGGTCGAAGAAGTCACATTGGTCATCGAAGGTATCAAGAGGGTGAAGTAAGTCATGGCTGACCCAATCGGAGAGTACGCAAACTTTCAAGGCTCGTTCTTCAGCCTCGAGATCGACAAGGTGAAGCTCGGATACTTCACGGCATGCTCGGGCATCAGCATCGAGTTCGACGTCGCAGTCCACAAGACGGTCATGGAGGGCGGCAAGCATCTAGAGCGAAAGATCCCCGGCCGAGCGAAGTACAGCGAAGTGGTCTTGAAGCGCGGGTACTCCAGCAACATCGACCTCTACACCTGGTTCACCCAAGTTGTCGAACAGAAGAAGGACATCCGCAAGACCGCAGCAATCGTCGTTCTCGAC
>JAYTNH010000160.1:0-7765 GCA_043748395.1 Ilumatobacteraceae bacterium
GACTTCTGCACCCTGGCCCGCGCCTACGACACGGCGTCCTCCGAGACCGACAACGTCTTCGGCGGCAGCGGCAGTGTCGACGATGTGAAGAAGGCGTTCAGCGAGATCGAAAAGCAGATCGGTGGCATGGTCGGTGCCGCACCCGCGGAGATCAAGAAAGACACACAGACCCTGCAGAGCGGACTGAAGACCTTCAACGAGGTTCTCAAGTCGGTCGATTACGATCTCACCAAGCTGTTCAGCGATCCCGATGCGGCTGCCAAGCTTGCTGTGCTCGACACCCCCGAGTTCACGAAGGCCAGCGAGAACGTCGATGCCTATCTCGGCGGCACCTGCGGGATCGATACCAGCAGCTGAACACTCGCTCCGATCATCGGAGCCGCCTGCTACGACGATCGGACCCGGAAATGTCACAGCTCTCCGATGACGCCCAGCGTCATCTGTGGATGCACTTCACCCGCCTCGGCGCGTTCGCCGACACCCCGGTGCCGGTGATCGCGCGCGGCGAGGGGTGCTACGTCACCGACATCGAAGGCAAGCGCTACCTCGATGGGCTGTCTGGGTTGTTCACCGTGCAGGCCGGCCACGGTCGCCGCGAGCTTGCCCAGGCTGCAGCCGCGCAGGCCGAGAAGCTCGCCTACTTCCCTGTCTGGTCGTTTGCCCACGAGCCGGCCATCACGCTGGCCACCCGGTTGGCGGCGCTCGCGCCCGGCGACCTCAATCGGGTCTTCTTCACGCCGACGGGAGGCGACGCAGTCGAGACCGCCATCAAGCTGTCGCGGCAGTATTGGAAGTTGATGGGGCAACCAGGCCGAACCAAGGTGATCTCGCGCCACCTCGCGTATCACGGCACCTCGATGGGAGCGCTCAGCCTCACGGGAATACCGGGCATCAAGACACCGTTCGAGCCGCTCATGCCCGGGGCCATCAAGGTGCAAACGCCATATAGGTACCGCTGCCACGATTGCTCACATCTCGACGACTGCACGCTGCGTTGCGCCGACGACCTCGCGCTGCGCATCGAGATGGAAGGCCCCGACTCGGTGGCTGCCGTGTTCATGGAGCCGCTGCAGAACACGGGTGGCGCGTTTGCGCCGCCGCCGGGCTACTGGCAGCGGATTCGCGAGATCTGCGATCAGTACGACGTGCTCTTGGTGAGTGACGAAGTGATTTGCGCGTTCGGCCGGCTCGGCCACATGTTCGGCTGCGATCGATACGGCTACCAGCCCGACATGATCACTTTCGCCAAAGGGGCAACATCAGGGTATGCGCCACTCGGCGGTGTGATGATCTCCGACCGGCTCGCCGAGCCGTTCCTCCACGATCCTGAGGTGTTCCTGCAAGGGCAGACGTTCGGGGCTCATCCGGTGTCGTGCGCGGTGGCCAACGCGAACCTCGACCTGTTCGAACGCGAAGACCTCTGCGGCCATGTCCGTGCCAACGAGACGCGCTTCAAGAGCCTCATCGACTCGCTCCGTGACATCTCCATCGTGGGCGACGTGCGCGGCGAGGGCTACTTCTTGGCCATCGAGTTGGTGCCCGACAACAACACCAGGGGCAGGTTCACCGACGAGCAGGCCGAATGGCTGTTGCGTGGCACCCTGTCGCCGCGCCTGTATGCGAGCGGGCTCATCTGCCGGGCCGACGACCGCGCCGAGCCCGTCATCACGTTGTCGCCTCCGCTCATCGCCGGCGACGAAGAGTTCGAGTTCATCGAGCGTACGTTGCGTACTGCACTCACCGAAGCCGCGACGGCGTTCGCACTGCGATGAACTCACGATGAAGGCCGACGTGTCTCACCTCAACATCCACCCCGCCGTGCAGCGCGCGCTCGTTGCGGGCGAGCCCGTGGTCGCCCTCGAATCGACGATCATCAGCCACGGCATGCCATTCCCTCAGAACGTCGCGATGGCTACCGAAGTCGAACAGATCGTTCGCACCCATGGTGCGGTCCCGGCCACCATCGCCGTGCTCGACGGGGTGTGTTGCGTAGGCCTCGACGAGGCACAGTTGCAGCAGCTTGCGACGGCACCCGACATGCTCAAGGCCACCACCCGCGACCTCCCGTGGCTTCTGGCCACCGGCACCAGCGGAGCCACCACCGTGGCAGCGACCATGCGCATCGCCGCACTCGCCGGCATTCGCGTGTTCGCGACCGGCGGAATCGGGGGCGTGCACCGTGGTGCTGCCTCCACGTTCGACATCTCGGCCGATCTCACCGAACTGGCGATCACGCCGGTTGCGGTCGTCTCCGCCGGTATCAAGTCGATCCTCGACATTGCACTGACCCTCGAACACCTCGAAACCCTTGGCGTGCCGGTTGTGGTGAACGGCAGCGACGACTTTCCATCGTTCTACAGCCGTGAGAGCGGCCTGCCGGCGCCGCGTCGCATCGACGGCCCACAGGCCATCGCACGCATGATGCATGCCCAGTGGAACCAGCTCGGGCTGCAGGCAGGCATCAGCATTGCCAACCCCATACCTGCAACCGACGAGATCGCCGCCGCCGACATCTCCGACGCCATCAACCAGGCGCTTGCCGAGCTCGATCGCCGCCACATCGTCGGCCAACACGTCACGCCGTTCCTGCTCGCCAGCGTGATGGAAAGCACTGGCGGGCGCAGCCTCACTGCCAATCTGGCACTGGTACGCAACAACGCGGCTACGGCAGCGAGTATCGCAGTCGAGTTTGCGAAGCTGCAACGATGAAGTCTGCGCTGCTCGCCCCTACCCTCGTACTGTTGCTCATGGCCTGTTCGGGCGGGTCGAATACAGCACCTGCGTCGGTTGCTCCAACCTCGTCGACAACTGCGGCCCCCACCACAACCACCGCGCCTGCCCCCACGTCGACGCTGCCACTTGCGCCGTCCACCACCGTTGCCCCAGCGGCTACCACGATCGCCGAGCTACTGAGCCTGGGCCGGCCGATCGTGATCGCCCACACCGGCGGCGAGGACGAGTTTCCGGCCAGCACCCTGTTTGCCTTCGCGCGCAGCACCCAGGCGGGCGTCGACATGCTCGACCTCAATGTGCAGCTCACCGGTGACGGCGTATTGGTGGTGCATCACGACGACAGCGTCGACCGTTCGACCAATGGCACGGGCGCCCTTGCCGACCTCACCTATGCCCAGGTTGCGGCGTTCGATGACGCGTATTGGTTCACGGCCAACTGTGTGTGCACAGACCAACCAGTGGCCGACTACATCTATCGCGGCATGCGCACCGGTGAAGTCACCCCACCCGATGGATTCAGGCCGGACGACTTCGCCATCCCCCGCTTCCGCGACCTCGTGGAGCGCTATCCCGACGCCTTGCTCAACATCGAGATCAAAGGAAGCGGCGAACCGGCCATCGCCGCCGCCCGCGTCCTCGCCCACGAACTGCGCGAGCTCCGCCGACTCGATGCCTCGGTGGTCACATCATTTGACGACACCGCAGTGGCCGCGTTCGCAGCGTTCGCGCCCGAGGTCGAGCTCACGCCCGGCCTCGACCTCCATACCAAGTGGGTACTCGAGCGCACTCCCCTGCCAACCGGCATGCGCATCCTGCAGTTGCCTCCCGAGTACTATGGCCTCGAGGTCATCACGCCTGAGCTCGTCGCCGATTCACGCGCCGCCGGCTACCTCATCTGGGTGTGGCCGAACGATCGCACCCTCGAGAACCGGGCCAGCTACATCGACTTCCTGCAACAAGGCCTCGACGGACTCAACATCAACTTCCCGGCCGAGGGCGTGGCCGCGCTCGCCGAGTTCGAAGCGAGTCTGTGAGAGTTACCGAAACAGGTCGCGCGATTGGTCGCGCAGCACCGGGGCAAGCACCGCAGTGTCGTCGATCTGCCACTGATAACCGCGCACCACGGCCACCGGAACACGCGACACGTTGCCCTTCACGAGTTCCGCAGCACCGGTGATCTCGTCGGCAACGCAGATGGCCTGCACCATGAACTCGTGGCCATGCGGGTCGACCTGCCCGATGTAGCTGAGGATGGGCTGCATGCCCGCAATGCCTACCGCGATGTCGGTCTGGCCCTCGCGCCATGCACGTCCGAACGTGTCGGAGATGATCACCGCTGCGTCGATACCGCGCGCGATCAGTCCGGCCCGGATGCGCTGCGCCGAAGCATCGGAGTCGACTGGAAGCAGCACGGCACGGCCATGCGCGCCGCTGGACGATTGGTCGACACCGCTGTTGGCGCACACAAACCCGTGCAGGGTCTCGGTGATGAGCACCGGCCCGAGTTGGCGCACGATGCGCTTCGCCTCGCGTAGCACGACCTCGGTGAGGGCCGGGTCTTTCTCCCACTGCGCCGACCACTCGCGAGCAAACTGCGATGGCTCGATTTCGGAGAGTTCGACGGTGCGACCCTCGGCCTTCGACACGATCTTGCTGGTGACCACCACGACGTCGCCCGACACCAGCGGCGACCCTGACGCCGAGGCGGCGCCTACAATCGCAGCCGCCAGATCGGTACCTTCCACGATCTCAGGGAGTCCAGGCACCCCGAACACACTGAGCGCTGTCACGCCGGCAGACTCGCAAGGAACTCGACAATGGCTGCGTTCACCGGTTCGGGGTTGGTGAGATTCGCAGCGTGAGCGCCCGCCACCTTGACCACGCCGGTGCAGCCCACCAGCGCCGCCGCCATCTCTTCGGCGTGCTCCATCGTCACTGCCGTGTCACCCAGTCCGTGCACCACCAGCGCAGGGCAGGTGATGTCTGTCATGCGCGCGCTGATGTCGTCGCGGGTCAGCAAGCACCGCGCCGGTTCGGTGAGCAGTTCCTTCGGACGCGCCTGCCACTTTGCGATCCACTTCGCATTCTCGACTGCGTCATCGATGATGATGGTCGCCACCGATCCGGCCAACTCGTCGACTGGCCCCACCTGCAGCCACATGTCGACCATGCCCTGGTTGCCTGCCAGCACTTCGGGTGCATCGAGAGCTGCAGAGGTGTCGAGCAGCACGAGTGCCCGCACGCGCTCGGGTGCGGTGAGCGCCGCACGCAGCGACAGGAAACCGCCCTGGCTCATGCCGCCGAGGACCGCCCGATCAATGCCCAAATGATCGAGCACGCCGAGGCAATCGGCTGCCGAGTCCCAATAGGTGAAGGGATTGCCGTCGAACTCGGTGCTGCCGAAGCCGCGCTCGTCCCAGGTGATCACCCGGTAGGTGTCGCGGAGTGCAGCGACTTGCGGCGCGAACATCTCGTGATCCATCAAGAACCCGTGCGAGAGAATGACCGGGGCACCGTTGCCGCCGGTGTCTTCGAAGTAGATGCGCTGACCGTTGATCGATGCGTGGGGCATGGCGCGAACGTAGCAGCGCCCGAGCACCCGCACAGGAGGCGGACCGAGCAGGCAGAATGGTGCGATGGTCTCTGAACTGTTCGACCCCGCCGCGTGGCGCATTGTGCCCGGTTTCGACTTCGACGACGTTACCTACCACCGATCGGTCGAGCATGGCACTGTTCGTATCGCGTTCAACCGGCCCGAGGTTCGTAACGCGTTCCGACCGCGCACGGTCGACCAGTTGTACCTCGCGCTCGATCACGCCCGCATGAGCACCGATGTGGGTTGCGTGTTGCTCACCGGCAACGGTCCATCGCCGAAAGACGGTGGCTGGGCGTTCTGTAGTGGCGGCGACCAACGCATCCGTGGCCGCGACGGTTACAAGTACGCCGACGGTGACACTGCCGACACCATCGAGCCTGGGCGCGCCGGTCGCCTGCACATCCTGGAGGTGCAGCGCCTCATCCGCTTCATGCCCAAGGTAGTCATCTGCGTCGTGCCCGGCTGGGCCGCTGGTGGTGGGCACAGCCTGCATGTGGTCGCCGATCTCACCATCGCCAGCGCCGAACATGCACGGTTCAAGCAGACCGACGCCGATGTCGCCAGTTTCGACGGCGGGTTCGGTAGTGCCTACCTGGCCCGCCAGGTAGGGCAGAAGTTCGCGCGCGAGATCTTCTTCCTCGGGCGCGAGTACAGCGCCGACGACGCGCACCGCATGGGCATGGTGAATGCCGTAGTGCCCCACACCGAACTCGAGGTCACGGCACTGCAATGGGGCAAAGAGATCAACGCCAAGAGTCCTACCGCGCAGCGCATGCTCAAGTACTCGTTCAACCTCATCGACGACGGTCTGGTCGGCCAACAGATCTTCGCGGGCGAGGCAACACGCTTGGCGTACATGACCGACGAAGCCCAAGAGGGTCGCACCTCGTTCCTCGACAAGCGCGATCCCGACTGGAGCGCCTTTCCCTGGCTGTTCTGACCTCCCACCACCACCCGGCCCACCACCACCCGGCCCACCGAGGCACCGTTGCGCTCACCAGTTGAATCCGCCTCCACTTGTGCGGCGATCGCGCGCCCACCCGGCTCAGTTTGGACGGCTTGACGAGATGGGCAGCCCGGTGTCGTTGCGAAGGTGCTCGGCCGCCGGCACGAAGTAGCGCAGCAACTCGGTGGCAACCTCGTCTGATGGAGCGTTGGCCTCGATTGCCGCAGCCATGTGCATGAGCCAATGGTCACGTTCGGCAGCGCCGATGTGAAACGGCATGTGTCGCATCCGCAGTCGCGGGTGACCACGCTCGTCGTCGTATGTGGTCGGCCCGCCCCAGTACTGGGCAAGGAACAACGTCAACCGCTGGCGAGCACCACTGAGGTCGGGCGCTTCCGGGTACAACGACAACAGCACCGGGTCGGTGGCGACACCCGCGTAGAACGCATCGACGAGCCGCACGAAGAACGGCATGCCATCAGTGCGCTCATAGAGCGACAAGTCATCAGCCATAGGCCGACTGTAGGCCCTGCCGCCACGAGCCGGTCAGGCCAGAACTGTCAGGCCAGAACTGTCAGGCCGCGAGGCCGTCGAACACACGCACGTCGAGGAGTTCGTCGGCGCGCAGCACGAACGGCGTACTGCCGTCACACGCATCGAGAATCACCGCGTCTTCGCTCACCAACAACACCAACGCCGTGGCGAATTCGCCCTCGACCTGAACCTCGATCACATCGCCGGCCATCAGCCGTGTCGCTACTGCAGTCATTGCATTCGTCCTTTCGAATGTGACGTGCAACCTCGGGACACCGGATTTGCTTCCCGGCCCTCGCGTTGCACATGTCACATCGGCACGCTGCGTCACCAACTTGACGAGAACTTACGAGAACGTTGGGTCTTCCCAGCCGGGAAAGATCGGGGGAAGACCGTCACTCACCCGCACCGGGAACTCGGCGGTGCGCTTTTCGAGGAAGCTCTGCACTCCCTCGCGCGCATCGGCACTGCGACCACGCTCTAAAATGCCCCGCGAGTCGACGCGGGGGGCCCGCATCGGATGGTCGGCGCCGAGCATGCGCCACAACATTTGCCGGGTGAGCGCGATGCTGACCGGCGCCGTGTTCACGGCGATCTCGGTGGCGATGGCGCGGGCAACGCCGAGCAGTTCGTCGGCGGGATGCACACTGCGCACCAGGCGACCGGCCAGAGCCTCGCTGGCCGCAAACACCCTGCCCGAGTAACACCACTCGGCGGCCTGACTGATGCCCACCAGGCGGGGCAGGAACCACGACGAGCATGCTTCTGGCACGATGCCACGCCTGGCGAACACGAAACCGAACTTGGCTGCGTCGCTGGCCACGCGGATGTCCATCGGCAAGGTCATGGTGACACCCACGCCCACGGCCGCACCATTGATCGCGCCGATCACCGGCTTGGTGCATTCGAAGATGCGCAGCGTGAGCATGCCGCCGCCGTCGCGGGGCACCCCGACA
>JAYTNH010000161.1:0-2124 GCA_043748395.1 Ilumatobacteraceae bacterium
AGAACGTCGTCGATGTTCACGCCATCACATGAGCCACGAAGTCGATGCACCGGGTGAGCTTCTCGACATCGGCCGGCTCGACCGCCGGGAACATGCCGACTCGCAACTGGTTGCGGCCGAGCTTGCGATACGAGTCGGTGTCGACGATGCCGTTGGCGCGCAGTGCAGTGCACACCTTGCCTGCATCGACACCTTCGAGATCGATGGTGCCCACCACCGCCGAACGTTGCGCCGGATCGGTGACGTAGGGGTGGGCGTAGTGGCTGTTCTCGGCCCACTGGTACAGGATGGAGCTCGAGGTGCGGCAGCGCTCGGCACACCAATCGAGTCCACCGTGCGACAGCATCCACTGGATCTGCTCTTCGAGCAGCACCAATGTGGTGAGCGCTGGCGTGTTGTAGGTCTGGTTGAGCAGCGAGTTGTCGAGGGCGATGGAGAGGTCGAGCGACGCCGGCATCCATCGGCCGGTGGCCTTCACCGACCGGATGCGATCGAGTGCTTGCGGCGAGCACGCCGCCAGCCACAGCCCGCCGTCACCGGCGAAGCACTTTTGCGGCGCGAAGTAGTACACGTCGACGTCGGCGGGGCTCCAGGTGAGCCCGCCCGCTGCCGAGGTGGCATCGACCACCACCAGCGCGTCGCCAGCGGGGCGGACCGGTTGCATTGCCACACCCGTGGAGGTCTCGTTGTGGGTGAGCGCCACCAGGTCGACGCCGGCCGGCGACGCCTCGATGGCGGGGTGGGTGCCGAACTCGCTGCGGACCACCAGCGGCTCTTCGAGATGCGGCGCCGCTGCTGCTGCCTCGGCGAACTTGGAGGAGAACTCGCCGAACACGTAGTGCTGGCTGCGCTGCTCGATGAGGCCGAACGTGGCGACGTCCCAGAACATGGTGGAGCCGCCGTTGCCGAGCACGATCTGCCAGCCTGCTGGTAAACGGAACAGCTCGACCAGCCCGTCGCGTACCGTGCCCACCAGGTCGCGCACCGGGGCCTGGCGATGCGAACTGCCGAGCAGATTGGTGTTGGCCCGGCCGAGCGCCAAGATCTGTTCGGCGCGCACCTTGGATGGGCCGCAGCCGAAGCGACCGTCGTAGGGCAGCAGTGTGGATGGGATCTGGATGTGGGAGGGGTCGATACTCACGGCTCCAGTCTCGCGCCTCGGCCCCGCCGCTCCCAACGCGAAACACCGGGTCGTGCAACAGGCCCGATCGGTAGCATGGCCGATTGTGAACCGCACCTCCGCACGTCTTGCCGCCATCGCCGAATCAGCCACACTCGCAGTCGACGCGAAGGCCAAGGCACTGAAGGCGAAGGGCGAGAACGTCATCGGGTTCGGTGCCGGCGAGCCCGACTTTGCCACGCCCGAGCACATCGTCGAGGCTGCCGTCGCGGCGTGTCGCAATCCTGCCATGCATCGCTACACCCCTGCCGCTGGCCTGCCCGATCTACGCGAAGCCATCGCCGCCAAGACGTTGCGCGACAGCGGGTTCCAGACCACCGCCAGCCAGGTGCTGGTGACCAACGGCGGCAAGCACGCCGTGTTCACAGCATTCGCGGCGCTGTGCGACCCGGGCGACGAGGTGCTGTGCCCGGCGCCGTACTGGACCACCTACCCCGAGGCCATCGCCCTTGCCGGCGGGGTGCCGGTCATCATCCAGACCGACGAAGAGACTGGCTTTCGGGTCACGGTCGAGCAACTCGAAGCAGCACGCACGCCGCGTACCAAGGTGCTGTTGTTCGTGAGCCCCGACAACCCTTCTGGCTCTGTGTACCCGCCGGCGGAGGTCGAGGCGATTGGCAACTGGGCACTCGAACATGGTGTGTGGGTGGTCACCGACGAGATCTACGAGCACCTCACGTTCGGTCCGCACGAGTTCAGCTCCATGCCCACGCTGGTGCCCGACCTCGCCGATCAATGCCTCATCGTGAACGGCGTGGCCAAGACCTACGCCATGACCGGCTGGCGAGTTGGCTGGATGATCGGGCCGGCCGATGTGATGAAGGCGGCCACCAACTTCCAGTCACATGCCACGAGCAACGTGAGCAACGTCGCCCAAGCTGCGGCACTCGCCGCGGTCAGCGGCGATCTCTCGGCGGTGGCGATGATGCGCGCGGCATTCGAGC
>JAYTNH010000162.1:0-5215 GCA_043748395.1 Ilumatobacteraceae bacterium
CACCTGGGCGTCGGTCTCGGTTCGATGGGTGAGGCGGTCTACGTACAGTCCAGCCTGGCCGTACGCGAACGCGAGGTGGCGCGCATGCGCATCGCTCAGCTCAACGAGTGTCATGTTTGACTGAACACTCGCGCTGCATCGGCGATGCAGCAAGGTTTGACCGACGAGATGTACGAGCATGTCCACCAGTACGTCGACCACCCCGACTTCACTCCCCGCGAGCGCATGGCTGCCGAGTTCGCCGAGCAGTTCGCGATCGATCACCGCGGGGTCAGCGACGAGATGTGGGCACGAATGCGCGAGCTGTTCACCGATGTCGAACTCCTCGAACTCACCATCACCGTCGGGTTCTGCCTCGGCATGGGCCGCGCGTTTCAGGTGCTCGACATCGCCCGCGACTTCGACGTCTTGTGGAGTCGCGAGCCCCAGCGCGAACCCCAGCGCGAACCCCAGCGCGAACCCCAGCACGACGCCTGAGCCGAACTCAGCCCTCGGGCATGTAGTGGATGCCGGGGATGCCGGCCTTCATGGCTTCGTACCAGTCGGGCCGGGGCTGCACGCCGGGGTAGCCGGTGCCAACCCGAGGTGTGGTGTCGGCGTTCCACTCGTGGTGGATCGGCGGGATCTGGAAGTAGCCGTTCGCCGCGTTGGTACCACCATCGACGTTGAGGTCGTGGCCCGTGATGTAGCTCGCGAGATCGGACGCAAGGAACATCACCGGATGCACGATCTCGGGGAGCTCGCCGATGCGGCGCATCGGCGTACGCGACGCGATCCACTTGTCCATGCCCATGCCCTCGAGCGCGGCGCGCACCATCTCGGTGATGATGAACCCAGGCGACACCGAGTTGACGCGCACGCCACGATCGGCCCATTCGCATCCGAGCTGGTGGGTGAGGTTGCGCAACGCACCCTTGGCGGCTGTGTAGGCGATGATGCTCAGCTCGTTCGCCCCACCGCCCATGATCGAGCAGATGTTGACGATCGAGCCGCCGCCCGAGCCGAGCATGTGCTTGCCAACATCGCGCATGTACATGAACGCACCGTTGAGGTCGATCGACAAAATGTGGTTCCAGGTGGCCATGTCGAACTGCTCGGGAGCGAGTCCGCGCATGTCGGCCACGCCGGCGTTGTTGATGAGTACGTCGATCTTGCCGTGGGCCTCGATGCCCTTGGCCACCACTCGGGCAACGTCGTCCTCGATCGAGACATCGCCGGGCACCACGGTGACCGTGCTGCCCTTGGTGCGGCAGACCTCGGCCACGCCCTCGAGTAGGTCGGCCGAACGGGCGGTGAGGATGAGGTCGGCGCCCGCCTCGGCGAAGCCGTGCGCAAAGCCTTCGCCCAGGCCCATCGAAGCGCCGGTGATCAGCACCGTCTTGCCAGTGAAATCGAACATGGTCGTGCCCCCAGGTGATGTCGTTGCGTCGAAGTCGAACGCACGCCGCAGTCCGTGTCGTCGGCGCTGCGCGTCACTTTGTCATACTCGCGCCACCAATCTCACCGCCGAGCTCGACAGGACCACCACGATGAGCCTCATTGCCGTTGAAGCAGCCATCGTCATCGCCGACCCGTCAGTGCGCGACGCGCTCCTCGCGCGATCGGCTCCGATCCAGCAGGCAACCCGCAACGACGAGCCCGGTTGCATCGTGTACTGCTTTGCGGGCGATCCGTGCCGGCCAGACCTCATCCAGGTGTACGAACTCTGGGAGTCGCAAGCAGCGTTGGCCGCCCACTTCGAGCACCAGAACTACTTCGACATGCGCGACACGCTGGGGGCGGCCGGACTGGTGAGCGCCGTGAGCCGCAAGCACCGCATCGACGCGAGCGCTCCCGTGTACGGCGCCGACCGTGCACCCACGGCGGCGTTCGACTGAAGGGCGCTCCGGCTCGGCTCGAAAGTCACCGGTCGATCAATAATGGTGACATGACAGCGACCGACCGACCGGTGATCGACCAAGGCGCGCGCTCACCCGGTCTCACCTTTCAAGATCTGCTCGACGCCGACACGCATCCCGTGCCCGACGTCCTGCGGCTCGAGTCGCCCCGCTACCTGGGCAGCGCCGACATTCCCATCGAGCGCTACACCTCACGCGAGTGGCACCGCCGCGAGGTCGATCAGCTGTGGTCGCGGGTGTGGCAGTTCGCATGTCGCGACGAGCACATCCCCACCCCCGGCGACTACATCGTCTACGAGATCGCCGAGTTGTCGTTCGTGGTCGTGCGCCAGCACGACGGTTCGATCAAGGCGTTCCCCAATGCGTGCCTGCATCGTGGCCGTCAGCTCAAAGAGTACGACGGGCACTGCTCCGAACTGCGGTGTGCATTTCACGGCTTCGCCTGGCAGCTCGATGGTTCGCTCGCCGACATCCCCGCGGCATGGGACTTCCCCCACGTCGACCAACGCCCCGACGACTTCGTACTGCCCGAATGCAGCGTCGATACGTGGGGCGGCTTCGTGTTCATCAACCCGAACCCCAACGCCGCACCCCTCGCCGAACACCTCGGCGAACTCATCGAGCAATTCGAGGTGTGGGATCTCGAGAACCGCTACGTCGAGGGCCACGTCTCACGCATCATCCACGCCAACTGGAAGGTCGCCCAAGAGGCGTTCTGCGAGGCGTACCACGTCAACTCTACGCACCCGCAGATTCTCACCTACCTCGGCGACGTGAACAGCCAGGTCGACGTGTGGGACCACTGCGCTCGCGTCATCACCGCTGGCGGCACACCAAGCCCGCTACTCGACTACGCGGTCACCGAACAAGACATGCTGCGCGGCCTGCTCGACATCCGTGTCGACCAAGACAGCCCATTCACGGTGCCCGACGGCCAGACGGCTCGTGCGTTCATGGCCGGTCTCACCCGTGAACGCTGGCGCCCTGTCGCCGGCGACCGGGTCGATCAGATGAGCGACGCCGAGATGATCGACTCCATCGACTACACGGTGTTCCCCAACTTTCATCCATGGGGAGCGTTCAACCGCATCACCTATCGATTCCGCCCCAATGGCGACGACCACCGCTCAGCCATCATGGAGTGCTTCCTGCTCAGCCCGTTCAAGGGCGAGCGCCCTCCCCCGGCGAAGGAACGTCGGCTCGCAGCCGACGAGCCGTGGGTCACAGCGCCCGAACTGGGCATGCTTGCCAAGGTGTTCGAGCAGGACGTGTTCAACATGGCCAAGGTGCAGAAGGGACTCGAGACCACCCGCAAGCCGGGGGCCACGTTCTCGAACTATCAGGAGTCGAAGATCCGCTGGCTCCACGACCTGCTCGGCAAGTGGGTCGACAACAGCACCCCGGTGACTGTGGGGACACGGCCATGAAGGGCATCGTTCACCCGTTTACCGGCGCCCTGCACGAACAAGACGGCGAAGGCAACATCCGCGTCACCCACGACGATCGCGTTGGCATTTTCGGCACCGACGGGCACTGGATCTCGGGCGAGCTCCGTGAATGCGACCCCCAGTTGTGCGGCTGGGTCGGCGGGCCGGCACTGGGCAGCAGCCGCCTGAAGACCGACACAGCATGAAGCGCCCCTCACTGACGATCGTCGCGGAATCCACTGCTACGTTCGCGACAACAAAGGACACCCTATGACCTCCACCGTTGCCGTCGCCGACGGCATCTTCACGATCGAAGATGGCCAGCCCAAGCTCCTCGGAAGCCGTTGCACGAACTGCAACAACCACATGTTCCCGCGCCAGAGCGGTTGCCCGAAGTGCATGTTCAACGAGCAAGAAGACATCGAGCTCGCCACCGAAGGCACGCTGTGGACCTGGACGGTGCAAGCCTTCCCGCCCAAATCACCTCCCTACCTCGGGCCTACGGGCGCCGACTTCGTCCCCTACGGCGTGGGGTATGTCGAACTCCCCGGTCAGGTCCGGGTCGAGGCTCGCCTCACCGAGAGCGACCCGAGCAAGCTCGTCATCGGCATGCCCATGCACCTCGTCATCGAGCCGCTGTGCATCGACGAAGACGGCAACCAGGTCGTCACCTACGCATTCGCACCCTCAGCCACCCAGGGAGACCAGTCATGAGCAACGTCGCCATCGTCGGAATCGGCATGCACGAGTTCGGTCGCACCGAGGGCGTGTCAGGCATGGATCAAGGTGTGGTGGCCGTTCGCCGCGCGCTGGCCGACTGCGGCAAGCAGTGGTCCGACATGCAGTTCGCGGTTGGCGGTTCGATGGAGGGCGGCCAGGCCGACACCATGGTGAGCCGCATCGGCCTCACCGGGCTGCCGTTCACAAACGTCATCAACGGCTGCGCCACCGGCGGCACCGCACTGTCCCAAGCGGTCAACACCATCGAGTCGGGCCAAGCCGACCTCGGCATCGCCATCGGCTTCGACAAGCACGAGCCCGGCGCATTCCGCATCCGTGGCCCGCGCGGCAAAGACTGGTACGGCGGCTCCGGGCTGGCGCTCACCACGCAGTTCTTCGGGATGAAGATCACCCGCTACATGCACCAGTACGGCATCACCCAGGCCTCGCTGGCCAAGGTGTCCGCCAAGGCATTCCGCAACGGCTCGCTCAACCCGATGGCGTGGAGGCGCAAGCCACTGAGCGAAGAAGAGGTGCTCAACTCGCTCATGCTGTCGTGGCCGCTCACGCAGTACATGTTCTGCTCGCCCGGTGAGGGTGGCGTCGCGATGGTGCTGTGCCGCTCCGACAAGGCCAAGCAGTACACCGATACGCCGATCTACCTGCGGGCTGCTGCTATGCGTACCCGCAAGTTTGGATCGTTCGAAGTGTTGGCACCCTCGATCGCCATCGAACACGATCCAGGCCCCACCTCGGCCGCGTCGAAAGCTGCCTTCGAAGCCGCCGGCATCGGACCGGACGACGTCGACATCGCCCAACTGCAAGACACCGAGGCCGGCGCCGAAATCATGCACATGGCCGAAAACGGGTTCTGCGAGCACGGCGAACAAGAGCACATGCTCGCCAACGGCGAGACCGAGATCAACGGTCGCCTGCCGGTCAACACCGATGGCGGCTGTCTTGCCAACGGCGAGCCGGTCGGGGCATCGGGCCTACGCCAGGTCTACGAGAACGTGCTGCAGTTGCGGGGCGACGCCGGCGAGCGTCAGGTGCCGAACAATCCCAAGGTTGCCTACACCCACGTGTACGGCGCGCCCGGCATCAGTGGCGTCACCATCCTCAGTCGCTGAACCACCCACCACTCATTCAGGCGAGCCGCTGAATCTGGCC
>JAYTNH010000163.1:0-5100 GCA_043748395.1 Ilumatobacteraceae bacterium
CAGATCGACACCCTTGGCGCCCGAGTCGGGAATGGCAAGCGCGGCTTCGAGACCAAGGAACGCTTGATCTTGCATGCCCAACTCGTAGGTGCCTTCCACCACGATGTCGCCCACGATCTGCTGATCGCCGCGGATAATGCGTTGGCGTCGCACCACATTGCCCGCCGGATGGATGCTCGGGTGGCTGGCGTCGATGGCGAGTTCGGGGTCGAGTAATGGCTCGAGTACTTCGTACTGAACCACCACGGCTTCGAGTGCGCGACGGCATGTCTCGGGGTGATCGGCCGCCACAGCGGCGATCGGCTCGCCCACGTAGCGCACCACGTCGCTGGCGAACACCGGTTGGTCGTCGCTGATGAGCCCGTACGTGCGCTTACCAGGCACATCGGCGGCAGTGACGATGGCCTCGACACCCACGATCTTCCAGGCCGCCGAGACATCGATCGACACGATGCGGGCAGATGGGTGCGGTGACCTGAGCGTGGCCCCCCACAGACAGCCTTCGACGTTGAGGTCGCCGGCAAACGCGAACGAACCCTGCACTTTGGCCATGCCGTCGGGGCGCAGCGCGCTGTCGCCCAACCGACCGCCGCGCACCTGCTCGGGGCTGGTAACCGTCATGGCGCCACCTGCCCCGACCGCGCGACCGAGACCCGCTGTACCGCCTCGATGATGCGGCCATACCCGGTGCACCGACACACATTGCCCGACAACTCTTCGCGGATCTCGAACTCGGTTGGTGACGGCGTGTGCTGCAACAACGAGTGCGCAGCCATGATGAGACCGGGCGTACAGAAGCCGCACTGCACCGCACCCGCATCGACAAAGGCCTGTTGCACGTCGGTCGGGGCGTCGGTCGGCCCGACACCCTCGATGGTGACGATGGTTTGCCCAATCGTGGCGGCTGCCAACACCAGGCACCCGCACACCAGACGATCGTCGACCAACACGGTGCACGAGCCGCACTCGCCTTGCTCACAGGCGCCCTTGCTACCGATGAGACCAAGCCGCTCGCGCAGAACGAACAGCAGGCTCTCACCCACCCAGGCGTCGCGCACATCGCAGGCGACACCATTGACATGCAGTTGGTAGTGCTCGCCGTGCGGCTCAGTCATTTGGAAAGGCCCTTCGTAGCAGGCGTGCGGCCATCACGCCCACCGCGCGTCGTCGGTAGGCGGCCGTTGATCGGTGATCGTCGATAGGGCGCGAGGCGGATTGGGCAAGCGCGGCGAACTGCTCAACAACGTCGGCGCTCACGGAACGAGTCTCGAAGTCGACCGACGCGTTGGCCAGCTGCTCGGCCTCGGCACAGCGGATGATGGTTGGCCCCACAGAACCCAACGCCAGTCGTACTGAATGTGCTGGTTCGTGTACCGCCACACACGCGCTTGCGGTCGCGATGACCATGGCGTTACGCACACCAACCTTGCTGTAACCCTGCCAGCCGTCGAGCACCGGAACGGTGACGGCCTCGATGAGCTCACCCGGCCGCAGCACCGTTTGCTTCGGGGCCGTCACGAACTCGGCGAACGCAACGTCGCGCGAGCCGTTGGCTGCGACGAGATGCACCACTGCATTGAGGGCTGCGAGCACCGGCAGACCGTCACCTGCCGGCGACGCCGTGCCGATGTTGCCCCCAAGGGTTGCGGCATTGCGAATTTGGGGAGACCCGACGGTGCGCGCCGCTTGCGCGAGCGCGGGGACGAGTTGGGCGAAGGACTCGCCCATCAGCTCGTGATAGGTGACCGCAGCACCGATGCGCACGGTTCCGAGTCGCGGATCGTGCGACCACGAACGCAGCTCGGCGACGCGGCTGACGCTCACCACTGCAACAGGCCGGCGGTGCCCACCGTTGATCTCGACCATCACGTCGGTGCCTCCGGCGAGCACCAACGCTGCCGGTTCGGCCGCAAGCGCCTGCAGCGCGTCGGCGAGATTGAGAGGGACGATGACGCTCATGACCCGCCGACTGTACATTTTGTCAACGGCGTCGGGTGTGATGCCAACTCACACCACCTTGATGTGCTCGAGGCCCTCTTCCGGGTCGGGAATCTGCGGGTCGAGCTTCTCGAGGGCGGCGAGCAACAACTTGGCGACTGCCAAGTTGCGCACCCAGTTGCGATCGGCCGGCACGAGGTGCCACGGTGCAGTCTTGGTCGACGTGCGTTCGAGTGCAGCGGTGTACGCCTGCTGATACTTCGGCCACAGCTTGCGATCTTCGAGGTCGCCTGCACGAAACTTCCATCGTTTCTCGGGGTCATCGAGCCGTTCCTGAAAGCGTTCGGCCTGCACCTGCTTCGACACGTTCAAGAAGCACTTGACGATCGTGGTGCCCTCATCGGTGAGGAGCTGCTCGAACGCGTTGATGTGCGCATAGCGCTTGCTCCACACCGCCTTTGGTGCGAAGCCTTTCACCCGCACGATGAGCACATCTTCGTAGTGACTGCGGTTGAACACGCCGATGTTGCCTTTCGGCGGCGTCTCAGCGTGCACCCTCCAGAGGTAGTCATGATCGGTCTCTGGACCACCTGGCGCCTTGAAACTGGCGATCGTGACACCGGCGGGATTGAGGCCCGAGAAGATAGAGCGGATGGTGCCGTCTTTGCCGGCGGCGTCCATCGCCTGCAGCACCAGGAGCACGCTGCGTTTATCTTCGGCGTAGAGCCGGTACTGCAATACGTCGAGGCGCTGCTTCACCACTTCGAGTTCGGCCTCGGCGCTCGCGCGTTCCCAGCCGAGTCGATCGTCAGTGTCGTAGTCGGACAACGACAACGATTTGCCGGGGCGAACAAGCAGGGCATCGAGTGGATTCTTTGGCACGATCAGGACGCTAGCCCGAGCATGTGTCAGGCATCGACTGAAGAACGCACAGCAACCGGAGCCTCGCCGCCGAACACAGGGTGGTGGCAAGCAACGAAGTGCGCCTCGGCCACTTCGCGCAGTTGAGGCTCCTCGGTCTTGCACCGGTCGTCGGCAGCGGGACACCGCGGGTGGAAGCGACACCCGGACGGCGGCATGACCGGCGACGGGGGCTCGCCCTTCACGACGGTGCGTTGCACCTCGACGGTTGGGTCGGCGACAGGAATGGAGTTGAGCAGCGCCTGGCTGTAGTGGTGCGCAGGCTCGCGGTAGAGGTCGTCGGAGCGAGCGACCTCGCACAGCTTGCCCAGATACATCACGGCCACCCGATCGCTGATGTTCTTCACCACGGCAAGGTCGTGGGCGATGAAGATGAGCGTGAGGTTGTAGTCGCGCTTGAGATCTTCGAGCAGGTTGAGCACCTGCGCCTGCACACTGACGTCGAGCGCCGACACGGGCTCGTCGCAGATGATCATCGATGGGTTGAGTACCAGCGCACGCGCAATGCTGATGCGCTGGCACTGGCCTCCGCTGAACTGGTGCGGGAGCCGATCAGCAGCGGCAACCGGATCGATGCCGACGTCTTCGAGCACCTTGTTGACCTTGGCGATGCGTTCTTCCTTGGTGCCGATCTTCCAGATGTTGAGCGGTTCCATCACGATGTCGCGCACCTTGCGGCGCGGGTTGAGCGATGAAATGGGGTCTTGGAAGATCATCTGCACGCCAGTGCGCAACGTGCGCATGCCGTCACGGTCGAGCGACGAGAGATCGTGACCGTTGAACCGCACATCGCCCGACTTGGGCCGAGGCAACTGAACAATGGCACGGCCCGTGGTGGACTTGCCGCAACCCGATTCGCCGACGAGCCCGAGTGTCTCACCCTTCATCACGTCGAAGCTGATACCCGAAACCGCACGAACGCTCAGCCCGGTGCGGCCGACGGGAAACTCGACCACGAGGCTCTTCACGCTCAGGAGTGCATCGTCGCCTTCGTGCAGGTGTGCGGTGCCGGTACCGGCCATCAGATGGACTCCATTGCCTTGGCGTGATCGGAACTGGCGGCTTGACGAAGGTTGACTTCCTGCCACCTGTCTGAGCCGACCGGATAGTGGCATGCATACGAGTGACCCGGGCTGGCCTCGATGAGCGGCGGCTCCTCGTTGACGCAGAGGTCGGTCACGTACGGGCAACGCGGGCTGAACCGACACCCAGTGGGTGGTGTGATGAGATTTGGGGGACGGCCGCCGATGGTGGTGAGTCGGGTATGGCTGTGATCGTCGAGTTTCGGGATGCTGCGGAACAATGCCTCGGTGTACGGCATCTTCATCTTCGAGAACAGCGTCAACGTCGATGCCTTCTCGACCACCTTGCCGGCATACATCACGATGATGTCGTCGGTGTGCCCGGCCACCACGCCCAGGTCGTGGGTCACCAAGATGGTGGACATGTTGCGGTCTTGGCGCTGCGTCTCGATGAGTTGCAGGATCTGTGCCTGCACCGTGACGTCGAGGGCAGTGGTTGGCTCATCGGCAAAGAGCACCGCCGGGCCGCAGGCCAGTGCCATCGCGATCATCACCCGTTGGCGCATACCGCCAGACAACTCGTGCGCGTACTGGTCGAGTCGCTTTTCGGGCTCTGGAATACCGACGTCTTGGAGCAGCCTGAGCACCGTTGCACGCGCGTCGCTACGCGACATGCCGAGGTGGACGCGAAGCGACTCGCCGATCTGCTTGCCGATCTTCATCACCGGATTCAGCGAGGTCATGGGGTCTTGGAAGATCATCGCCATCTCGGCGCCCCAGATCTTGCGCCGATCCTTGAGCGACATGGTAGTGAGTTCTTGACCCTCGAACACCACCTCGCCACCGCGAAGGACGTTGCGGCGCGGCAGGAGACCCATGATCGATCGCGACAGCACAGTCTTGCCGCAGCCGGACTCGCCCACGATGCCGAGCCGACGCCCGCGTTCGAGCGTGAACGAGACGCCGTCGACGGCTTTCACCACACCGATGGCGGTGTTGAAATGCGTGTACAGATCGGTGACCTCGAGCAGCGTGCCCGATTCACGACGAAGCTGCGCCTGTGTGGTGTTCATCCGATGGCCTCCCGAATTCGGAACCGTTCGGCGAGCGCGTCGCCGAGCAGGTTGATCGCCAACACGGTGATGAACAGCATCGCCGCCGGCATCATCGCGATCCACCATGCGGTTTCAAGCTTCTGTTGGCCGCTGAAGATCATTGA
>JAYTNH010000164.1:0-2311 GCA_043748395.1 Ilumatobacteraceae bacterium
CTCAGTAGCGGTAGTGGGCCGGCTTGAACGGTCCGCTGGGGTCGACGCCCAGGTAGTCGGCCTGCTCATCGGTGAGCTTGGTGAGCTTCACGCCCAACGCGTCGAGGTGTAACGCAGCGACCTTCTCGTCGAGGCGCTTGGGTAGCACGTATACACCCAACGGGTAGGCGTCGGTGTTGGCGAACAACTCCATCTGCGCGATCACCTGGTTGCTGAACGAGCAGCTCATCACGAAGCTCGGGTGGCCGGTGGCACATCCGAGGTTCACCAGACGTCCCTCGGCGAGCACGATGATGGCGTGGCCGTCGGCGAAGGTCCACAGGTCGGTGCCGGGCTTGAGCTCGTCGTGGGTGGCGCCGCTACGGGCCAGGCCGGCCATGTCGATCTCGCTGTCGAAGTGGCCGATGTTGCAGACGATGGCATTGTGCTTCATCTGGTGCATGTGGTCGACGGTGATGATGTGATCGTTACCTGTTGCCGACACGAAGATGTCGACCTGACCCACGACGTCTTCGATCGTGGTGACCTGGTAGCCCTCCATGGCTGCCTGCAAGGCATTGATCGGGTCGACCTCGGTGACGATGACACGAGCACCCTGACCCACGAGCGCCTGGGCACAGCCCTTACCGACATCGCCGTAGCCGCACACCAGTGCAACCTTGCCGGCGATCATCACGTCGGTCGCCCGGCAGATGGCATCGATGAGCGAGTGGCGGCAGCCATAGAGGTTGTCGAACTTGCTCTTGGTGACCGAGTCGTTGACGTTGATAGCGGGGAACAGCAACTCGTTGCGCTCATGCATCTTGTACAGACGCATCACGCCGGTGGTGGTCTCTTCGGTGACGCCCCGAATCTTGGAAGCGAGGTTGGTCCACTTGCGGGGCTCGTTCTTCAGCGAGCGGTGCAGCAGGCCGAGCACGATGGCGAACTCGGGGTTCGAGGCCGACGTGGGATCGGGCACGTCGCCCGACGCCTCGAACTCGACACCCTTGTGCAGCAACATGGTGGCGTCGCCACCGTCGTCGAGGATCATGTTCGGGCCGTCGCCACCGTCGGCCGAGCCTGGCCACGTCATCATCTGCTCGGTGCACCACCAGTACTCCTCGAGCGTCTCGCCCTTCCACGCGAACACCGGGACGCCCTGCGGGTCGTCGGGTGTTCCGTGAGGGCCAACGGCTACGGCGGCAGCCGCGTGATCTTGCGTGGAGAAGATGTTGCAGCTCGCCCAGCGCACCTCGGCGCCGAGCTCGACCAGTGTCTCGATCAACACGGCGGTCTGGATGGTCATGTGCAGTGACCCCGAGATGCGGGCGCCCTGCAACGGCTTGAGCGGGCCGTACTCCTTGCGCAACGCGCGCAGGCCGGGCATCTCGTGCTCGGCGAGATGGATCTCCTTGCGGCCGAAGGGCGCAAGGCTGAGGTCGGCGACGCGGAAGTCGCGCTTGTTGGCTGATGTTGGGCCGGATGAAAGCGGGGTAACTGACGATGACATGGGTGATTCCTCCACAGGACAGTGCGGACGCACGGACGCGTGCATCTCGTAGTGCGAGGGCAGGTGCCCACTGGCACTCGTCGCTGACACACCGGCATGCCGGTGTAGCTATCAGCCCATCAACGCCGAGATCTTAGCTGGTGAGACCAGCGGTGTGGTGCAATCAGTCATTCAGGATGACTGCCGACGCGTCGAACAGGTAGTGCGTGTTGCCCGCCAAGTTGTACACCTGCACCGTGGAGTCGGTGCCGTAGCGGAACACCGCAAGGTTCGGCACCACAGAACCCTCGCTGGTATTGAGGTTCGACGACTCGGGTCGTGTAGCGCCCAGCGGCCATGCCGTGAGATACGAGGCGACCGCAACGGTGGCGTACTGCCGGGTGAGTGACGCATTGGTGAGGTTGCCGATGACACCGAGTTGGTTGCCCACGGGCGTACCACCGATGGCAACGGAACTCGAGAAGGCTGCGAAGCTCCAGTCTTCGGCCTGGCCAGGCCCCAACGCCACATTGCCGAACGTGGCCTCGCGAGTGTCGAAGGTGCGAAACGGGGTGGACAATGGCACCACACGACCGGCGCGAGTGGCGGCGTTGTCGCTGATCTGCAGATAGCCGACGACGTCGACCACCACATGCGTTGGGCCGGCAAGGTTGAAGATGCGCACACTGCCGTCGGCGCCGACAGGGGCAAACACCAAGTTGGCCTTGACGCTGTTGGCTGCCAAGTTGACGTTCGACGTGGTGGGCTCGACGCCGCCGAGCGACTCGGGCACCACCGCCAAGAAGGTGGCCGCTGTCGACACGCCGGTGACGTTGAGCA
>JAYTNH010000165.1:0-2156 GCA_043748395.1 Ilumatobacteraceae bacterium
GGCGAGGGCTTCGATCAGCGGGTGTGTTTCGACGGGGAGGCCGTGGTGCATCAAGTTGCCGAGCCACACGGTGAGGCAATCGACGATCGCCAAGGCATCGGTGTCGATGCCCAGCACGGCGTCGGCGAGGTGCAGCGGCGCTTCGACGGTGGGCCACGGTGGGCGTTCGTCGCGGTGACGTCGAATGCGGTCGCGTAACTCGTCGTCGATCGGTTCGGCCGTTGCCACGAACACCACCGGCCCTGTGTGGCGCAAGCCCAGTTCGAGGGCAAGCGCAGACTTGCCGCTGCGGGCGCCGCCGACGAGCAAGGTGATGCTGCCCACCTCAGTAGTCAATGCCGCGTTTGGCGGCGATACCCGAGTCGTAGGCGTGCTTCACATTGCGCATCTCGGTGACGGTGTCGGCCAGATCGACGAGCGCCTCGGGTGCGTCGCGGCCTGTGATCATCACGTTGACGTGGGCTGGCCGCGCCTTGACGACCGCAACGACGTCGTCGACCGACACCCATCCCCAAGTGCACAGATAGGTGAGCTCGTCGAGAACGACCAAGTGGTGCTCGCCGGCAGCGATGATTGCAGCGGCGGTGGCAAAGCCCTGACGGGCGAGTTCGGCGTCGTGGTCGAGGTCGGTCGAGTCCCACGTGAAGCCATCGCCAACCGAGAACCAGTCGACACCGAGATTGCGACCGATTGATTCCTCGCCGACCTTCCAGTCGCCGCTCTTGATGAACTGCACCACGGCTACTCGCCAATCCCTGGCCAGGGCGCGCAGCATCACACCGAAGGCGGCCGAGCTCTTGCCCTTGCCGTTGCCGGTGTTCAGCAACACCAACGATTCCGCGCGCCGCAGTTTTGGTGGCCGCGGGTCGTCGGTCAGTGGCTCGTCGTGCATGAGGTTGGGGAGCATACCGGTGGCGCGCTATGGTCGGACTGTCCGGTTTCTGCCGGATACGCAGACTTCAGCGAAGCCGGTGAGAACCCGGCACTGTCCCGCAACGGTGGTTCGTGCAGTGCACGACGAGTCCGGTCGCCTGAGCCTGCGTGCGTAACCCACACCCTCGAGGCAAGGGCGGTTCGCGGTGGCTTGGCCACTCGTACCTTCACTTGTCCTCCAACTTTGGAGGATTTTTCATGCATCGCATTTTCCGAATTGCCCTGACGGGCGCGCTGGTGATCGGTGCCGCAGCTTGCGGCGACGATAACGAGCCGGTGGCCGCAGGGCCACAGCGCATCATCAGCCTGTCGCCGACGCACACCGAGGTGTTGTTCGCCCTCGGAGCGGACGACGCGGTGATCGCAATCGATGAGCAGTCGAACTTCCCGGCCGCGGCGCTGGACAAGCAGCACGACCTCTCGGGCTTCGAACCCAACGTCGAAGCCATCGCCGCGTTGAAGCCCGACCTCGTGATCATCGCCGACGACAGCAAGGACCTCACCGGCCAACTCGCCAAGTTGGGAATCGAAGTGTGGGTGGGCCTACCCCCGCAGTCCTTCGACGACGCCTATGCGCAGATCGAGCAGCTCGGTGCAGCAACGGGTCGCATCGCGCAGGCCGCCGAACTGGTGCTGCAGATGCAGACCGACATTGCAGCGACGGTTGCGGGCGTCACCGCCCCGGCCGACTCGCTCAGCTATTACCACGAGCTCGACCCAACCTTCTACAGCGTGACGTCCACCACATTCATCGGTCAGGTGTACGGACTGTTCGGGCTGGTCAACATCGCCGACGGCGTGCAGGAAGGCAACGACTATCCCCAACTGTCGGCCGAGTACATCGTGTCCACCAGTCCTGATCTGGTCTTCTTGGCCGACACCAAGTGCTGTGGCGAGTCCGCAGACACAGTGGCCGGTCGTCCGGGTTGGGATGCGATCACGGCAGTCGCTGAGGGCCGAGTCGCCGTCATCGACGACGACATCGCCTCTCGCTGGGGACCCCGCTTGGTCGACTTCGTCAAGGCGGTCGCCGTAGCGATTGCGGCAGTTCCGGTCGGCGGCTGATCAGTGGGCGCCGATCGGCCACGAGGCAGGTGGTGGCTTCCGGCCGCCGCGCTCGTGCTGATCGGCGCCGGTGTCCTCGGCACGATGATCGGCCCTGCCGGCACCGTATCGAGCGCCAACTGGAACATCATCTGGCAGATCCGCATGCCGCGCGTGGT
>JAYTNH010000166.1:0-2648 GCA_043748395.1 Ilumatobacteraceae bacterium
GCCCGCGAGCGCATGCCACAAGCGATGAATGTCGGCTGCCGTGCTGTACATGCCGCCATCGCCATTGCCGCGCACGGGAAGGTGCAACACGTTGGTTCGCAAGCCCTCGTCGTCGAGGTAGCCCAAAGCGGCCGAGCCGGGAAGCTGGTCAGAGCGGAGAAACGCGGTGTCGGTCAGGCCCGCAGGAGCAATCACGCGTTGATCGACGAGGTCGTGGAAGGGGAGACCCGCCACCCGCTCGGCAAGCAACGCAAGCACGACGTATCCACCATTGCAATAGTCGAACCGTGCGCCGGGTTCAAACTTCTGCGGGTGACCGCCGAGCACCGCGAGATACTGCTCGGTGGTGGCCAACTTGTGCACAGGTACGGCCAACACGTAGTCGTTGGAGTCGGTCAGCACGCTCTCGTCGAGGTAATCACCGATTCCGGAGCGGTGCTCGAGGAGGTGCTCGACGGTGACCCGATCATCGATCAGCGGCAGATCGGTGCCGAGTACAGCTCGTGCGGCCGTGTCGAGGTGCAGTTCGCCGCGTTCGACCATGCTCATCACCGTGAGGGCCGTGAGACTTTTGGTACCGCTGGCCAACGCGAACTGGGTAGCAACCGTCGACGGAATGCCGTGAGCCCGATCGGCGAAGCCATACGCCCCCTCGAACGCGATCTTGCCGTCGAGGTCGATGCGTACGACGCCGGTGAAGCCCACGTCGGCGACGATGTCGTCAACCTGCTGTGCGATGTGAGCGGTCATAGTGTGGGCCTGCCTTTATCTACTGGCGGCCGTGCCGAAGTCGACAGTTGCAGTATCGACCACCGACGCGATTCGCCCCGGCCCGGCTTGCCACTTCCAGTACATGTTGGTGTGGGCGATCACCTTGTCGGCCGCAGGCAGCCCGTACTCCGAGAGGTCCTCGGTGGTGTGTGCATCGCTCACCAACACGGTGTCGTAGCCGCGTACGAAGGCACCATGCAGGGTCGACCGAATGCACGCGTCGGTCTGCGCGCCCGTAACGATGAGCCGGCCAACACCTCGTTGCGCGAGTTCCGATTCCAGGGTCGTGGCTTCGAACGAGTCGCCGTAGTGCTTGTGCACCACCGGCTCTCCATCTGCCTGATCGAGCTCGGGTACATACTGCCAACCGTCGGTGTGCTCGACCAGCTCGTCGTCAGCATGCTGCACCCAGATGACAGGTACGTGCTCGGCGCGGGCCTTGTGCACCAACGCGTGAATGTTGGCGACCACTTCGTCACGCTGGTGCGCGTTGGCGACCACGTTGTTCTGAACGTCGATGACGACGAGGGCGGAATTCGGTCGGTCGGGCAGGGTTGTCACTGGCGTTGGTCCTTGTTGGTTGGTCCGTGTTGGTTAGTCCGTGTTGGTTAGTCCGTGTTGAGGATCGCGAGGTCGCGCAGGGCATAGCGATTGTGCCAGAACTCCTCCTCGAACACGGTGTAGATGCACTCCGCGAGCGGATGCTCGCCGTTCTCGAGGACGTCGATGGATGCCTCGAGATCGTCGGCTGTGACCGACGCCAGGAACTCGCGGAATCGACTCGTGCGATCGGCGCGCACGGCAAGCGCTTCGGCCAACGACGGCGTGAGGGTGTAATCGAGCGAGGGCCACGGGAAGTCGACAGAGCCCGAGTTGGGCAACCCGATCGGGTGATAGCCAACGCCGAGCGCCGGCGCAGTGAACCACTTGTCGATGGCGAACACGAGGTGGCGCAGTGTTTGGACAAACGAGAACTCGCCGTTCACGGACTCGTTTGCCCGCTCGTCAGGGAGGGCCTGCGCCAACCCGATCGTCGCCGCCCACTCGGCCTCGAGTGCTGACCATGTGGCACTCATGTCGTCGGGTGTCGGCGGTCGGAGCATGCCCCGCAGCGGGAACCACACGTCTCGCTCGTTCACAAACGCAGTGACGTCGACCCCATTGATGACCAGGTTGTCGACCAGTGCATCGACTTCGACGTTGACCAGCCAAGCATGGCTGATGGTGGCGTCGGTCAGGTTCACGTCGCGGAACTTGGCACCGGTGAGGTCGGCGCCCCAGAACACGGCACCCGCCAGATCCCCTTCGAATTCTTCAGGCATGTTCAGAATGATGCCCGGTGCCCTGCGTTCGTGTCCAGAGTGCGCTCCGCGGCAGACCAGTTCGCAGAAACCCTATTCGCAGAAAACGGTCGGGTCATCAGCGGTTGTTGGTCGATAGGTCACTGATCGGTCAGCAACCGTGGCGATGAGCCGGTCGCCTTCGTCGGCAAGTTCGACTGTGGCGATGACCAGGTAGTCGCCCTTGTCGACGGTGGCCGCCCACTCGGCCGGCATCCAATCGCGCTCGTCTCTTGCTTCGTCGGTGGTCCAGTTGCGGTCGTTCAGCAGCACGCCGATGCGACCAACGCCGCAGTGGATGCCGATCTGTAGCTGGAAGGGTTGATTGATCGGGAGGCTCCCGTCGGGGCCCACCGTGGGGAGGTCGGTGGTCGACGTACCGTCAGACGAGCACGCCACGGCACCGACGATCAGCGCAAACGCGCCAATGCGGGCCAACCGGAACCGCACGCGGCCGACTCAGCCTGGTGCCGACGAGATTTCGGAGATGGTTGATCCGGGCGGCATGGCATCGATCACCAACGCACGGACGAAGTC
>JAYTNH010000167.1:0-2602 GCA_043748395.1 Ilumatobacteraceae bacterium
AGCGTGACCGAACGCAAGAATCCGATCGGTGCCGTCCGCGCCTTTCGACAGGCATTTCCTCAGCCGATGCCGGGGGGCCCTGTGCTGGTGGTGAAGTCGCTCAACCAGTCGCAGCGTTGGGTGGAGCACGAGCGGCTGCGCATGGCTGCAGCCGGTCGCGACGACGTCATCATCATGGATCGCCACCTCACGCGGCCCGATCAAATGGCGCTCATCAAGACCGCCGACTGCCTCGTGTCGCTTCATCGAGCCGAGGGTCTCGGGCTGCACATCATGGAAGCGATGTGGTTCGCCACACCGACGATCGCGACGCGATACTCGGGCAACCTCGACTTCATGGACGACTCCAACTCGGCCCTGATCGATGCCCACCTCATCAACGTCGAGCATGGTGAGTGGTACTTCCCGCCAGACGCGAAGTGGGCCGATCCAGACCTCGACCAGGCCGCCACATGGATGCGCCGTATGGTCGACGAACCCGAAACTGCACTCAGGCTCGCTTCGGCCGGGCGTGACAAGATGCAACAACAGCTCGGTATGGCCGAGACCGGACACATGATCGCGCGGCTCATCCGAACAACCCGCAGCGGTGGAGGAGACCCAGCGCAATGAAACGGCTGATGAAAAGATTCGTCGATCGACGCAAGGGCACCAGCGCCACGTTGAACGATCACGCAACAGCCATCCGCGACCTGCAGCAGCAGGTCGCCCACATCTGGTCGCTGTTGGCACGAATCGAGCCGATGGCGTCGAACACCCATCACGCCGTCGAACTGCTGCCTGCCGAGATGCGCGTTGCAGTCGACGATCTCTCGGTACGCAACGCGATCCTTCTCGACCGGATAGCGGAGCTGGAAAGGGTCGTGCGGCAGTTGGCCCTGGTGGTCGACACCGCCGACGCAGCCAACCACCCGTAAGTCTCAGCTCAGCACGCTGGCCCACCGGTCGACGAACACGCCACGCTGGCCATCGACGGACGACGTCTCGTCAGGTGTGCCACAGCCTCCGTGATGGACGACCCGCACCCCACTGTGCACCACACAGCTGCCGCCGAGCGCGCTGGCACGAAGCGCCAAGTCGGCGTCCTCGAAGTAGGCCGGATGGTACGCGGGGTCGAAACCACCGAGGCGCTCGTGTTCAGCGCTTCGCATCAGCCAACACGCCGCCGAGGCGTAGGCCACTGCGATCAGTCGGGGGGTTGCGGGCACCGACCGACGCGGCTTGGTGAGACCGGAAGACTCCAGGGTCTGGCCGACCTCTTGAATCGAGCCGTCGGCGTTCACCAGCACCGGCGCGACGATCGACACCGACTCATCACCCAATGCCTCCATCAGCGGTTCGAGCCAACCGCGCGGCACCACGATGTCGGGGTTCACGAAGGCGAGCACGTCGGCCCGTGCATAGATCGCCCCCAACTCACAGCCGCCACCGAAGCCGGCGTTGGCGACGGCACGCACAACCCGCACGCCGTGCGTGAACAGGCGCAGCGCAGTCATCGTGCGATCGGGCTGGGTCGGGTGCGGGTTGTCGACCACGATCACCTCGATTGCCATGTGCGCAGCAGTAGCGGCTGCCGCGAGCGATGCGATGGTGTCGACGACGATCGTTCCCGTTCCGTACCCGACGATCACGACCGACACCACAGGCTGCGTTGCGGGCGGCACGGTCACGGTCGCCGCGGGCGAGGCGGTCACAACGACCGTTGGCACGTGCAACGAGTCGGCTTGGGCTGCGGCGGCGACACCAACTGCTTCGACCTCGGCGATGATCAACCTCCGGTCGGTCGCGCTGAGCGGCAGCGCGAGCACGGCGTCGATCATCGACTGGTCGAATCCGCCGTCGGGAAGCAAACCGAGGTGTCGCAGCATTCGCCGGCGCACCTCGGCCGCCATCGGCTCGACCGGCAGCGCGGGGGTCAGACTCGTCGTATCCACGCTGGTCATCTTGGCATGGACGCCCGCCGGTAGGCTCGGCCCGTGTCCCACGGCGAACCCGTCGTCACCGTCTCGCACCTGTCGAAGCGGTTTCGTCTCTTCCACGAGCGCAACCAGTCGCTGAAGCAATCACTGCTCCAACGCAAGCGGTCGCGCCACGAAGACTTCTGGGCATTGCGTGACGTCACGTTCGACGTCATGCGCGGCGAAACGTTCGGCATCGTGGGCCACAACGGGTCGGGCAAGTCGACGTTGCTGAAGTGCCTCACCAGCATCTTGCAGGCCGACGAAGGTTCGGTCGCCGTCACCGGCTCCATCTCGGCACTGCTCGAGCTCGGCGCTGGCTTCCACTACGAACTGAGCGGACGCGAGAACGTGTTCCTCAATGCAGCCATCCTCGGTGTGCCACGCAAAGAGATCGTGGCCCGGTTCGACGACATCGTCGAGTTCTCGGGTCTCGAAAACTTCATCGACACACCGGTGAAGAACTACTCGTCGGGCATGTTCGTGCGACTCGGCTTCGCCGTCGCCATCAACGTCGACCCCGATGTGCTCATCATCGACGAAGTACTTGCCGTCGGCGACGCCGAGTTCCAGGCCAAGTGCGGCGACAAGATCGCCGAATTCCGCGACCGCGGCAAGACCATCATCCTCGTCACCCACAGTCT
>JAYTNH010000168.1:0-5004 GCA_043748395.1 Ilumatobacteraceae bacterium
TCACGTTGCAGGCGGTCGCGCCCGATCCGGCCATGCGTCGGCTCGGCTGAGTTGAGGCAACGCCACGATCGCCTCATGCTCGATCGATGCGACGAGCACGCCGCCGACCTCGATCCGAACGTCGAGCACCGCTCGTTCACCGTTGCGTACGAACCGTCGAACGACCATTGCGGACACCACTGCCACCTGGCCGACCTGGGCCGATGCATGGTGGCGAACAAGCGAGCGTGTGTGCACCCACGACCCGCGCGCCACCTGCTCGTGTACAACGCGGTTGGCCAGGGCTGGCCACACTGCCGGATGCACGATGCCAAGCTGGGCGAACAGTTCGACATCGTCGCCGGCCCGAGTTGCGTAGCCAGATGCCCATTGACCCACCAGCAGAATGTCGACCGGTGCCAGCGGTTCGCCTGTGCGCATGGCCGGGGCCGGCCCACCATCTCGCACCACCCGCATGGTTGCGCGTGGCTGCACTCCGTCGGCCCCAGTACGCGCCTCGATCACGTCGCCGGTCTCGTCAACGGTGGGTACGCATTCGACGAGGTCGTGTTCGAACACCGGGGCTCGGAATCGGACCTCGGCCGCGCCGCGCTCGACCCACGGGAGGCCCCACGCCACCACTGGCACATGCGTGAGGTACGCGTAGGTGGTGACACCCGCCACCAGTGCGCGCGGAAACCCCGCAGCTACCGCGCCGGCATCGGTGTGGATCGGGTTGCGTGCATGCTCCGGAAGGTTCGCGGCGCGTACGCTCCAGCCTCGCAGGGACGGCTCGACACTCACTGGACGGGCCACCTGCCGATGCCGCCGTCGCGCAGCAGCATGTCGGTGAGCGTGCGCTCGGTGTGATGAGACCGCCACAGCAGCATTGCCTGTGCCTGCGCCAGCACCACAGCTGGGTCGGTGATCTCGGTTCGCCAGGTGGGGTCGCCAGCGAGGTCGAAGCATCGCCACGAGCCGTCGGCGAACTGCACGTACGCAATGCCATCTGTACGCAGCACTGCGAGGTGCTGGTGCTCGAGCCGACGGTCCCATGGCCACGGGTGCGGGCCGAAGGGCACGAACACGTCACGCCAGTCGTACTCCCAATGCGCGGCATCGCGCCACCACGGTGGCTGCTGTCCCCGCAGAAACGGCGTGAGCGGCACGCCATCGCACTGCACTGGCACCGGCACGCCCATCGCGTCGCACAGCGTGGGGAAGATGTCGACGTTCTCGGTGAACTGCCGCACCTCGTTGCCGTGCGCCTCGGGGTGCGCCGGGTCGCGAACGATGCCCAAGATGGCGTAGCTCGCCTCGAAGAATCCTGCCTTCTGCACGAGCCCCTGATCGCCGAGTTGCTCACCATGATCGCTCGTAACGACGATGACCGTGTCGTCCCACTGGCCAAGCCGCTCGAGCGCTGCCCATACGCGGCCGAGTTGATCGTCGACCTCGCTGATCATGCCGAAGTACTGCGCGCGCAGCCGACGGAGCCGCCGCTCGTCGGTGGGAGCAGCAGAGGCCGGGTGAACGAGCAGCGCCTCGTGGAGTGGGTGTCGCTGATCGGCGGGCGCGACCGGTAGAGGTAGATCGACGTCGGCAGGGTCGTACGCCTGCGACCAGTGGCCGGCGGCCGCGTATGGCGGATGCGGTCGTAGGTAACTGGCGTGGGCGAACCAGGCGTCGGGCTGCTGTTCGATCCAGTCGATGAGCGCGTCGGTGAGGAAGGCCGAAACGCTGTGTTCGGCGGGTCGCTGCGGCTCACCCTTCAGCGCCGATTCGGCGTCGTCTGGTACGTCGTGACCGAGGTCGCGGAGCCATGCAATCCACGGCGCATGATCGTCGGGAAGGTCGACGACTGCATCGAAACCGGGCAGCACCCCGGTGTATGTGCTGAGCCGCGGATCGGATCGGTCGGTGACCGTGCGGGGATCGACGCCTTGGTCGGTGTATCCGAACAAAGCGGGCGCATAGCCGGCACGGCGTGCGGCAAGCGCCAGGTTGTCGAATCGCGCATCAAGCGGCGTGCCATTGGCGACCACTCGGTTGTTCATCTGGTACATGCCCGTGTACAAGCAGGCTCGCCCTGGACCGCACGGTGCGGCCTGGCTGAAGTGGCGACGCAGCAACACACCCTGCGCAGCGAGGCGGTCGAGATTGGGAGTTCGCACCAGTGGATGACCGACCACCGACAAGCAGTCGGCACGGAACTGGTCGAGCGTGATGACGAGAACGTTCATTGGGTGAGTTCGGCCAGCATGAGCACAGTGTTCCAGTTGCGGGCGGTGGCGGTGACGCCGAGGCGGTCGAGGTTCAGCTTCGACCGACCTGACCCACCCGGATAGTGCACGTACGCACGGTCTTCGACCACCTCGAAACGGTCAGGCAGGAAGCGGTCGGGGTCGATGCCGGCCACAGCATCGACCGACGGCGGCGAACCGAGGAAGACCACGTGCAAGAACTTCGGATCGGCCTCCGCGGCCCTGAAGGGGTTGGCGGCGATCACTCCTAGCAGTTCGTCGTGCGTGCGCACCATCACCTTGATGTCGAGTCCGAGTGTTTGCGTGATCGTGCGCGCGACGAGTTCCGCGCTGCGACCGACGTGGCCCGCAGCGCACGACAACACGAGGTTGCCGCTCTGGAGGTAGCTCATGACGTCGAGCGCACCTCTGGCTGCCAGCGCGTCCACCAACGGCTTCATGGGCACCCGATTATGGCCGCCGACGTTCACCCCCCGTAGCAGGGCGACGCACCTCACCAGTGCGGCATCAGCCATCGGCCGGTGCGCTCCAAGTGAAATGGGGAGCACGCCGTTGCGTGAACGCCACCACCCCTTCACGCGAGTCTGCCGACAATGCCACTTCCCGGGACCACCGATCGGCGAGCTCGGCCGGCACCGAGCCGTGGGCAACGACCGCAGCCACCATCTGCTTGGTGGCGGCCTGGGTGAGCATTGACCTGCTGGCAAGCACGGCGCACAGTACGGCGAGGCGCTGCTCGGCTTCGTCGACTGGCGCGACCTCGTCAACCAGTCCAACCCGTACGGCCCACTCGGCATCCATCAGCTCGCCGGTGAACAGCAGTCGCTTCGCGGTCGAGGGGCCGAGCAGTTGCGTCACGCGTTCTAGCGACGTCGCCGGATACACGATTCCCAGCTTGGCCGGGGTGATGCCGAATCGGGCGGTAGAGGTGGCGATGCGGAGATCGCAATCGATGGCCAGCGCGCACCCGCCGCCCACACAGTCGCCCTGCACGAACGCCACAGTGGGCTTCGCCAGCGCGGCGAGCGCGTTCTCGGCGGCCATGTTCACCTGCATGAACGACGGCACGGCGGCCGGGCGTTCGGCGTGGAGTTCGGTGATGTCGGCACCGGCGCAAAAGTGCTCGCCACTGCCCCGAAGCACCACCACACGCACCTCCGGATCCGCGCTCACCGCCGCGCAGGCGTGTTCGAGCGCCACCCACATCGCGTAGCTCATCGCGTTGCGCTTGGCCGGGCGATTGAGCCAGATGGTGGCCACGACACCCTCGCGGGTGACGGCTACGGGCTCGCCGCTGGTCAGTGTCACCGACCCACCTGCTGCTGAAACGCGGCGAGTCGTTTGAGGAAGCGGGGAGTATCGACCAGGTGCGGGTAGTGGCCGTGGCCCGGCCACACCTCCACTGTGGCCGTCGGCACCCGGGCGGTGAGCCACGTCACATAGTCGGGGCCCGGATCGTCGCCGTGCAGCGCGAGGTATGGCACGGTGACGGCACCGATGAGCACATCGACCATCGCGTCGAGCTCGGCCGGTGTCGATTCGAAGATGCTCGCCCACGTACCTAGAACGACCGCCTGATCGGCACGACCGTGGTGGTCGATTCGGGCGCGCTCGGCGGGGTCGAGCGGTCCCTCCATCATCGAGAACATGATGTCGCGGGCTGCCATGAACTCGGCCGGCGAGCCCTTGAGCATCGGCTCGAGTTGACTCAGCGCATCTTTGAAGCCGGCCAGCCGCAGCGACTGGTCGACGTTCACCACAGCGCAGCACGGGGCAATGGCCGCGTATGCGCTCACGACCACACCACCCAGCGAGTGGCCGACGAGCAACGGATCGGTGAGCCCAACAGCCGACACCGTCTCGACGACGTCGGAGGCGTAGCTGATCGGATCGTAGGAATCGCCGTCGGCGCTGGCCCCATGGCCGCGCAGGTCGACAGCGAGCACTCGATGATCGGTGGCGAGCGCCTCGATGATCGGTCGCCACATGTGACGGGACTCTGTGATGCCGTGCACCAACACGACCGGCATCGCGTTGGTCGGGCCGGCGAGTTCGTGAGCGAGCAGCATTCGATCAGTTTACGCGACCGGCCGCATTGCGTTGACTAGAGTGCGGATCGGATCAAAGGAGACTCCATGAAGCATTCCAGCACCCTGATCATCACACTCACCGCAACGGTCGGCTTGTTCGTCGGCGCATGCGGCAGCGAAAGCAAGTCAGGTTCTGGCGGAGACTTCTGCACCCTCGCCCGCGCCTACGACGCCGATCAGGAAGCCACCAACGACATCTTCAACGGCACGCTCGATGCGGCCGGCATCAAGAAGGCCTACGAGGACGTCGCCAGCAAGATCGGTGCCATGGTCAGTGCTGCCCCGGCCGAGATCAAGAAGGACGCCCAGGTGTTGCAGACGGGCCTCGGTACGTTCAACGACGTGCTCAAGTCGGTCGACTACGACATCGCCAAGCTTGCCGCCGATCCCGAAGCTGCTGCAAAGCTCGCCGTGTTCGATTCCCCCGAGTTCAACGCGGCCAGCGACAACCTCGACAAGTACCTCAGCGACACCTGCGGGATCGATACCAGCAGCTGAACCAGCGCTCCGGTTCTCCGATCCCGACACGCCGCGGGCCCTTTGCTATTCTCGTGCAGACCTCAAAGGAGACCCATGAAGCGCAGAACGACCGTTTTCATCACCCTGTCAGCCACTGCCGGACTCTTCCTCGGCGCGTGCAGCGACGACAAGGACAAGGCCGGTTCCTCGGG
>JAYTNH010000169.1:0-7949 GCA_043748395.1 Ilumatobacteraceae bacterium
ATGCCAGGTGCAGCGGCCTCAACCTCGTGTGGTCGGGTGTTGGCGAGCAGCTCGATCATCAGCGCGAACAGCGCGGGTGGTGCCACGAGCACCTCGGCCGGAGTGAGCGGACCGCCGTCGAATGCGCCGCTCGTGCATCCGGCTTCGCGCGCGATGAGCTCGCCGGCGGCGATGTCCCATGGTCCGAGCCACTGTTCGAAGTAGGTGTCGAGACGGCCGGCGGCGACGTAGCACAGGTCGACGCTGGACGCGCCGAGACGGCGCACGTCGCGTACCAGGGGGACGAGCGACACCAGGCGTGCGGCCTGGCGTGCACGCCGCTCGGGCAGGTAGCTGAAACCGGTCGCCACGAGTGCCTGAGATACGGTGGTCGTGCGACTGCACGCGATGGGCCGACCGTCGAGTGTGGCGCCCTGGCCGAGAGCGGCGCTGAACATCTCGTTGGTAGCCGGCACGTACACCGCGCCGGCGAGCGTCTCGTGATCGTTGCGGGCTGCAATCGAGACGGCGTAGCCCGGCAGGCCGTACAGAAAGTTCGTGGTGCCATCGATGGGGTCGATGAGCCAGCGAACGCCCGACGTGCCTGGTGAGTCGGTGCCCTCCTCGCCGACGATGGCGTCGTGCGGGCGAGCGCGTTGCAGCCCGTCGACGATGAGCCGTTCGGATGCACGATCGAACTCGGTCACCATGTCGGTGTCGCTCGACTTCGTGAAGGTGGCACCGACGCCATCGGCTCGACCGGCGCGCACCATGTCGCCCGCCGCGCGGGCGAGCTGCTCGGCGAGCGAGCGTAGTGCCGAGCGGTCGACTGTGCTCACGAAGCGCCCCGTTCGGTTTGTTCGCGTCGCTCGACTTCACGCCATTCGCCGATGGCCCTGAGCACCAACACGGCGACAACGCTCATGCCGCCGGCGGCGCTGACCGCTCCGGTGAACGACCCGGCACCTTTCGGGACGGCGCATTCACCGTCGCATTGGAGCGACACGAGCGTGTAGCCAATAAGACCACCAGCGGCACCCGACAGCAGGATGGAGACGAATGCGAGGATCCGCGCCCCCGGCGAAGGGAGTGCAGACAAAGGTCGGTCATCGGGCACTCCGACAGCGTAACGGTCGCGCCGGATCGCTCATCGGGTCACCGGATAGGGTGAGCCGTTGTGCGAGTCACCGTGGTCATCCCGACCTACAACGAGGGCGACAACATCGAACGTGTCTGCCGCGCCGTGAGGCAGGCGGCCCCGACCGCAGCGATTCTGGTCGTCGACGACAACAGTCCCGACGGCACGGCCGATCGCGCCGAAGCGGTGGCGGGCGAGATCGGCAACCTCGCAGTGCTGCGCAGGCCACACAAGAACGGGCTGGGCAATGCGTATCGCGCCGGTATGCGGCGCGCGATCGATGACGGTGCCGAGATCTGCGTGCAGATGGACGCCGACCTGTCGCACGACCCAGCGGCGTTGCCGGCGCTCATCGCCAATGTCGAGTTGGGCGCCGATCTCGCGATCGGCAGTCGTTACGTCCCCGGAGGCACCACCGAGAACTGGCCGGCACGCCGTCGCTGGCTGTCGCGATGGGGCAACCGCTATGTGGCCGGCGTACTCGGCTTGGCCGTCAACGATGCCACGGCCGGCTATCGCGCCTACCGTTCGAGCGCGTTGGCGACGATGGACTTCGAGTCGGTCACCGCCGATGGCTACGGGTTCCAGATCGAGATGACCCATCGCCTGGTGAGCAGGGGAGGGTCGGTTGTCGAGTTCCCCATCACGTTTCGCGACCGCACCGAGGGCATCTCGAAGATGTCGGGGGGCATCGTTCGCGAAGCAATGCTGCTGGTTCCTCAGCTCTGGCTGCGCGACTTCCGCGGGCGGCGCCGTCGCCGCGCGATCAGCGGCTGACCACAATGCGACGATGGCTCGTCGGGGGCGCGCTCATCCGTCACGACGACGGATTGGTGCTGGTAGGCAACCGCCGGCGCGACCGCAGCTACGAATGGACTCCGCCGGGAGGTGTCATCGACGCGGGTGAACGACTACTCGACGGTCTTGCTCGCGAAGTGCTCGAAGAGACCGGGCTCGTGGTGGAGCAATGGCATTCTCGCTGCTACCGCGTCGAGGTCGTGGCACCCGACATGGGCTGGGTGTTGCGAGTCGAAGCCTGGGAGGCAGCAACCATCAGCGGCGAGGTGCGACTCGACGACCCCGATGGCATCGTCGAGGAGGTACGCCACGTGTCGGCCGCTGAGGCTGCCGCGCTCTTGGTGCACAGCCCTCCTTGGGTGGCCGTGCCTGTCAGTCAGTGGCTCGACGGCACGCCGTTGCCGTCGGGGCCGTTTCGCTTCCGTGTGCACGGCGTCGATCGGGCGAACACCAACATCGAGCGGGTGTCGTGACAGCGAGGGCGCCCGGTGCGGCGGCTTCGCCTCGGGTGATCCTGCACGTCGACATGGATGCGTTTTTCGTGAGCGTCGAACTGCTGCGTCGCCCCGATCTCGTGGGTCAGCCCGTCGTCGTCGGAGGCACCGGACGTCGAGGTGTCATCGCCGCGGCCTCGTACGAAGCGCGTGGCTACGGCGTCTACTCGGCAATGCCGTCCACCACGGCGCGCCGGCTGTGCCCGCATGCCGTGTTCTTGCCGGGTGATTACGCGCTGTACTCGTCGGTGAGTGCCACCGTCAACGAGATCTTCCACTCGTTCACGCCCATCGTCGAGCCGTTGTCGCTCGATGAGGCATTCCTCGATGTCACCGGGGCGTCGCGGCTGCTCGGCACCGGAATGCAGATCGCGCAAGGCGTCCGACGTGCGGTGCACGACCAACTCGGGCTGTGGTGCTCGGTCGGCGTGGCCCCCAACAAGTTTCTTGCCAAGCTCGGATCGGTAGCCGCCAAGCCGAAAGCGAGCCGCGATGGTGTTCGTGCCGGTCGCGAGGTGGTCGAGATCGAGCCAGGACACGAACTCGAGTTCCTCCATCCGCTACCGGTGCAGGCGCTCTGGGGTGTCGGGCCCGCCACGCTCGAACGTCTGCAACGGTTGGGCGTGAAGACGGTGGCCGACCTTGCACAGATTCCTGAGGCATCGTTGGTGGCGGCCGTCGGGAAGGCAAGTGGCCAGCACTTGCATCGATTGTCGTGGGCGCTCGACGACCGCGAGGTCGAGGTTGATCGTGCCCTCAAGTCGATCGGACACGAAGAGACCTTTGCGACCGACAAGCACACTCACGACGAACTCGCTCGCGAACTGGTGCGACTCGCCGACGGTGTCGCGTCGCGGATGCGCGGCCAGGGGGTGGGGGCGCGCACGTTCACGCTCAAAGTACGTTTCACCGACTTCGAGACCATCAGCCGTAGCACCACCGTGAAGGCTCCGGTCGCCACTGCGCGTGCCATCGTGCAGGCCGTACAGGGTCTGCTGCAGACCGTCGATCCTTCTGCCGGTGTGCGCCTCCTTGGCGTCAGCGCGAGCAACTTCGGCGAGCCGGCGCAACAACTGTCGTTCGACGAGATCGATGACACTGCTCGCGACGATCACGAATGGCAACGTGCCGAGCGCACGATCGACGACATTCGTAGCAAGTTCGGGGCCTCGGCGATCGGCCCGGCGAGCGCCGTGAGCAGCGATGGGCTCAGACTGGTGCGCCGAGGAGCGCAGCAGTGGGGGCCCGACCACGACCAAACCTGACGTTCAGGTGGTGGACGCGAGTGATTGGTGTGATGAATTCTTGACGCCGACATGGGTGGCTGCGTTGTCTCCCGGGCTGTTTCGTGGGATGATTCGCTGAGGCACTTGCCGAGGAGTTCTACATGCCGCTTTCAGAAGACGAACAGCGAATCCTGCGTCAGATCGAAGAGCAGCTTCAGCGCGATCCCAGTTTCGGTCGCGATCTGCACCATGGTCGCCCAACATCGCGTCGCGGGCTCGTGTTCGGTCTGGTCGGTGCGGTGGTCGCGTTGGTGCTGTGCATTGCATTGCTGTCGGTGAGCCCGTACCTGTCGCTCGTGGCCTTCGTAGCAGCGGTGCTGTGCGCCGCCGTCGCCGAGCGTCACGTGCGCGACATCGGCGAGACCAGCCTCAATCATCTCAGCGAGTCGGTACGCAGTCGCCTCGGCGGCATCCCGGGCAACCGCGGCACCACCGACCGCAGCTGATCGCTCAGCCCGCCGACCTCAGACGAGCAACCCGCGGGTCGAGCCGTGCCAGCACCCGGGTCGCGATCGGCTGACGCTCTCGACACAACTCGTCGATTTCGCCGCGCAGATGCTCGCAACGGCGAGCGGTTGTGTCGTCGATGTCGACTGGTGAGTACACCGCCTTGGTGACCAAGCGGGCGACCTCTCCAAGTAGGCGGTGGTCGATGCCGGTGGCCGATTCGGCGGTGTTGGCGTACTCGAGCGGGGTGGCTCCTGCCAATGGGGGAGCACCCGCCAAGCGCAGTGCACCGCAAGTCTGTTGCCAGGCCGTCACCACCCGATCGCGCGCCGTGTGCGGGCGGTGATGCGTCCATCGACGCACCACCAACGGCATCAGCGCCATCCAGGCGAGCAGTAGCACCAGCGCGCCGAGCACCACCCGCACGAGCAGGTTCGATCCGTTGGAAGTCTTCGA
The DNA here is from genome assembly GCA_043748395.1 of Ilumatobacteraceae bacterium. Classification (GTDB taxonomy): domain Bacteria; phylum Actinomycetota; class Acidimicrobiia; order Acidimicrobiales; family Ilumatobacteraceae; genus JAYTNH01. The sequence goes on from JAYTNH010000169.1 coordinate 4,599, forward strand.
GTTGGCCGTTGCGTTCCCCGACACCGGCGGCAATTCGGGGGTGCTTACAGTGTCTCCCGGCTGCGGGCCGTCGGGTTCGACGTTGCCGTCGCCCGCTTGCGGTGCCGGAGCCACTGGTTCGCCCGTGCCAGCGCCGCCCGTTCCGGTTTCTTGGCCAGGCGCAACACCCGTGTGTCCCTCGGCTCCTGGAGCACCACGCCCGGGGGTGGGCTCGAAGCTCACCCAGCCGATGTCATCGAACCACACCTCGGGCCAGGCGTGGGCGTAGCGACCATAGACGTGGTACAGGCCATCGGCTTGCAGATCGCCTGGCGTGAAGCCGACCGCGACGCGCGCCGGCAACCCGAGCGAGCGAGCCATCGCTGCGTAGGTGCCCGAGAACTGTTCGCAGTAGCCCCGGCGGATGCGTAAGAAGTTCTGAATGGCGTCGGATCCGTGCCCGCTCTGCACCGTGAGGTCGTAGGTGAACTCGGTGCGGAAGAAGTTCTGCAACAGCAGCGCTTGGTCGTAGCGGGTGGTGGCTGTCGCCGTCACGTCGCGTGCAAGCTGCGCCGCTTCGTCGGAGAGGCCCCGCGGTGGCAGCATGGTGGACGGGTCGGGCGGCGAGTCGGCGGTGGCCTGGCGCAGCAGCGTCGGGTCGGGGTCGACCTGCGCAGAAAGCACCGAGATCGAGTCGCCCGAGACCAGTCCGTCGCCAGGGAAGATGAGCGTCTGCGTGCCTGCTGCCCAGTAGAGCCCCGTGGTGCCGACCTCGACCGGCGAGGCCGCCGCTGGCACGAGGTTGCCACCCAACCCGCTGATGGTGACCGTGTGGGCAAGCAGCGACCCCACCACTGCTGAGCCCTCGAGCGGGCCGATGGCGGGCTCGAGGTCTTGCGACGGCGGCGTCCACACGGTGCCATCGAACTCGGTGAGCGTGATGGCCCGCCAGTAGGCCGGCCGATCGGCCGACACGGTGAACAGTTCGAGATTGCCGAGGTTCACCAGTCGCGATCGAATGTCGACCAGCGGACTGAGCACCTGCGTGACGCCGTCGCCCCGATTGCGTGCGTCGATGAGGGCGGCGTCGCCGGCACCGGGAAGGCGAGGGGCCACCAGCCCTGCGCCGAGCGCGGCAATGGTGGCGCAGGCAAAGGTGGCCGGCACGACCGCCGCGAGCGACTGGCGGCGCGCGCCCATCCAGGCGCCCTCGCCATGGTCGTGACTGGTCTGCAACATCGCCAGTGCCAGCAGGGCGGCGCCGATCCAGAGTGCCGAGACGGGCACTTGGCTACGAACTGTGCCCAGCGCCGACGTGAAGATGAACACGATGCCGGTGGGCACCAGGGCTTCGGCACGACCGAATGCACGAAACGCGAACAGATCGGCGAACGCCGCGCAGCAGGCCAACAACAACGCGATGCTGCTGGCGAAGCTACCTTCGCTGGGCACGGGTGCCACGGCGTGGGGAAACTGTTGCCACACCAGCCGCAGGTCGCTACGCAACTGGTCGATGGTGTCGCCGGTGGGAAGCAGCCCCGCCGTCGAGTCGCGGTAGTACACGACCCCCAACACGGCAAGCATGAGGCCTGCGAGGGCTGGCACCGCAATCCATCCCGGTACACGCAGCACGCGCAAGGTGAACGCCAACAGATGAGTGCCGAGTACGACAGTGACCATCGGACGTAGGAACGCCCAGTCGGGAAAGATTCGGCACATGCTGACCACGGTGGCGACGGTGAGAGCCGCAAGGGTAAGCGTCGCGATTGGCTGAGCATCGACAAACCTGGACGACGTGTCGTCTGGCGAGTGCGAGGGTTGGCGTCGGCTCATCGGCTACCTGCGGTGCTGCCGTGCACGAGCGCACCCCAGTCGGCGGCGAGTCGTTCGAGCGAGGTCGCATCGACACAAAAGCGCCCGGTGGTGGGACGTGACTGCGCAGCGACGATCACCAAGACATCGTCCGGCCCGGCGATGGTGCGGGCGACGTCGACAGCGGGGCTGGTGCTCGAACCGGTGACGACGAACACGAGGCCGATGCCCTCGCCCGTGCCGCCCAAAAGTGCGGCGGGATCGAGCGGCATGGCAGTGCGTTCCGCGAGCGCCAGCCAGCGCAGGGCGTTGGTAGCGACGTCGGGCCCACGCAGATCGGTGCCACTCGATACGAGACGGGTACCTACTCCGGCTGCTACGGCACTGGTGACCAGGCTCGCGGCTGCACTCACGGCACGCTCGAAGCCCAGATGATCGAACTCTTCCGCGTGTGCGTCGAGTAGCACCGCACAGCGCCGAATGCCGTCGACTTCGGTCTCGCGAACCAAGAGGTCGTTCGAGCGCGCCGACGCCTTCCAGCTGATGCGGCGGAGGTCGTCGCCGGGAACGTACTCGCGCATGCTGTGGAACTCGGTTCCGGTCTGGCCCCACGCGGCGAGCCGGAGGTGCTGCCCAAGCCGGCCCGCACTGCCCACTTCGGGGAACGGCATGGTGATGTACCTGGGGATCACCAAGACTTCGTCGTGCGACGTGAGCACGGTGCTGCGCGAGCACAGCGACAGGGCATCGCTACGGGTGGCGCGTAAGGGGCCGATCTGCACTCGCCCCCGATGCGTGGTCGGCACGTGGTACGCGGCGCCGGCACATGCGTGTGGGGCCAGCGGGGCCAATTGCATCGGGGCGCCCCCTTGCTCGCCGACGCCCTCCCACAGGTGCAGGTACGGGCTGTGGCGGCGGCTCATGTTGGTGACTTCGATGTCAACGCGAGCCGGCTCGCCGACAGCGACCATTTGGGGCTGAGCGTGTCGCCGCACTGCGAGCGGTGGAAGCGGAAGCCGCACAACAGCCATAGCCAGGCCGAGCGCGGCGACGAGGCCAGCGCCGATGACGTAGAGCTCGATCAGTCCGAAGACTCGCCCGATCGCGAACGCGAACCCGGCCGCCGCGATTGCCGCCCACCCAAGCCGGGTTGGCACTTAGCGACCTGCAGGTACTGCAACGCCGGCGAGTAGTTCGCGAATCGCCGATTCACCGGTGAGGCCGCGCGCCACAGCGTCGGGTCGCAACAGCACCCGGTGTGAGAGAACGGCGACCGCGACCGCCTTGGCATCGTCGGGGGTCGCATAGTCTCGGCCGTGGGCGGCCGCGTGAGATCGGGTGGCTCGTGCCAGCTGCAAGGTGGCCCGGGGCGACAGGCCGAGCACGAGGCCTTGGTGGGCGCGACTTGCCTCGGCAATGTCGACGAGGTAGCCCTTGAGGACCGGGGCGAGGTGTACCGCCCGCACGGCGGCGGTCATTGCCAACACTTCGTCGATGGTCACCACGGGCCGAAGCTCGGCGAGGGTGGTCGCAGCACCATGCGAGTCGAGGATGGCCAGT
>JAYTNH010000170.1:0-3163 GCA_043748395.1 Ilumatobacteraceae bacterium
CAAGGCCACTACTCGAGTACCTGGCGCGCCGACCGCGAGTTGGCCGGTGCCGGCACGCTGATGGAGCACAGCATCCACGACGTCGACATGCTGCGCTTCTTGGTGGGTGATGTGCAACGGGTGAGCGCGCTCACCGCCAACTTCCACGGTCACGATGGCATCGAAGACGTCGCCACTGCCACGCTGCGGTTCGCATGCGGCGCCATCGGCACGCTCACCAGCGTGTGGCACGACAATTTGGCACGGCCGAGTCTGCGCAGGGTGGAGGTGTTCTGCGAACGACGCCACATCGTGATCGAAGGTGACGACTGGTTCGGCCCGGTGAGCTGGACCGATGCCGACGGGTCGACGGGCTCGATGGAAGGCACTGCGCTCGCCGATGCAGTTGCTCCAATGCGCGACGGCTCCGACAACCCCGACGGCGAGTTCGTGCGGGCCATCCTCGAAGGCCACCCCGCCGCACCGGGTTTCGCCACCGCGGTGAAGGCCCACCAGATCGTCAGCGCGATGTACGAATCGGCCGATGCCGACGGAGCCACCGTGCTGGTGCCACCGTGCTGTGCCCCAGTGACGACGACCCAATGACGGCGGCCCAGTGAGCTCGTACCGAATCGAACCGATCGAGGCGGCCGACACCTACCCCTTGCGTCTCGCCGTCCTCCGTGACAACACGCCCAGCACCGACGTGGTGTTCGACGGAGACTCCGAACCAGGAGTGCTCCACCTGGGCACGCGCAACACCGACGGCGAACTGGTAGCCGTGTCAACCTGGATGCCGCGAGCGCTCGACGACCGTGTCGGGGTGCAACTGCGCGGCATGGCCACAGCGGCTCACGTGCAGGGCCAGGGCCTGGGTGGGCTCCTCCTCGAAGAAGGCTGCCGGCGATGCGCCGATCGTGGCGTCACCCTGGTGTGGGCAAACGCACGCGACACCGCACTCGACTTCTATCACCGGCACGGCTTCGTGGTCGAGGGCGACGGCTTCATCGCCGCATCATCCGGACTGCCGCATCACGTGGTGTTGCGCACCCTGGTCTGATTGCCGCCGGCGGCTGGTGATTGTCGCCTTTGGGGTGTGCCCACGACCACGCCTTCCCCCGCTGCCGATCGCCTGCGTCAACGCGCTACCACCCTCACGAACCTGGCGCGCAACATCGCGCGAAGTGGGGCGATGTCGCTCGCCGCCCTCGCCGACGAAACCACGTGGGTGGGACCATCGCCACAGCGTTGCTACGGCGATCTGCGGACGTTTCAAACAGTGCTCCAGACCCACGGTGACGACCTGCGTGCCACCGCCCGACGACTCCTTCGGCAGGCAGACGAGATCGAGGCGCACGCGCAACTCGTCCCCGTACGAGTCTGAGCCCGTGGGGTACATGGCGTACGACCCCGAGGGGCTCCGTCGACTTCGGATGGCCATGGCGGCCACACTCGCCGATCTCGACAACTGCCGCAGCGACGAGCCGCTCGCCGCCACAACAGTGAGCGCCGTGCGTCGCGTCCAGACCACACTCGCCGAGACCTGGATGCCGTTGATCGACCAACTGGTGCAGTGCGTCGCCCTGACCGGCGTGCAGCCGGTTCGATTCGACCTGGGCGACCTTCGCCAATCGCTGCCGTACGTGATGGCCGAGCGCTTCGCGTGGACCGTGCGCACCGACCCGCTCGACAGCGCCGCCATGACCGTCACTGAAGCGACCGCGCTTGCGGCGAGGCTCAACACCGGTCACCTCGCGAGGCTGACCGATACCGACGCGGAACTGCAGTGGCTCGCAGTCAAGCTCGCCAACATCGCCGCCGATCCCATGCTGGCGAACGCGTTCACCGCAACGTTCGACCGATGGGCCGAGCTCTGCGACATGCTCACGCAACGTCGGCTGACGGTGCGGTTCGATGTGAGATTCAGCGCGGCTGATGCGACCGCGCGAAGCGAGACGGTCGACGGTGTGTTTCGCCAACTCGGTGCCGTGTGGCAGCAGTGCGCTGCGTCCGAGGCAGTCCTCCCCGAACTCGACGCGATGCAGCCATACAGCGCGTCCGCGCTGGCGCGTTTCGTCACGATGACATCAGACCAGCGCGCCGAGCTCACCGACCACCTGTTGCGGCGGTGGTACCGAGGCACCGACGCCGACCACCCGCCGCAGTGGGTCGACGTCGGATTCGCCGGACCGAACACCGCCGACCTGCTGTTCGAGGTGTTGGTCGATGACCCTGCCGCCTGCGTGCGCTACCTGCAACTGGCAGTCGACGATCCGCAGACCTTCCTCATCACTGCCTCTGATACGTCGCTGTCGCATCGGGTGGTACACCTCGGCACCAGCCCCCGGCACGTGACCGCCGCAGAGGCCGGCGCGGTGCTGGTGCCCTTGCTCCACTTCTTCGCCGACGACAATCGATTCTTGGTGAACCCCGGCTTCGAGACCTACGACGACACCTGGACCCCGTTCCTGGCCGACTTGTGCGCACCATGGCTGCTGCAGTTCTCACCCCTCAACAACGACTGGGGTGCAACGATCGAGCACGCGGCCGAACGGCGCGAGCTGCTCGCCTTCGTGCTCCGCGACGACGGCGCCCTCGAACGCATCACGGCGGCAGGCAACGCGGCGTTGGAGGGGCTGGCGATCTCGCTGCAGCGGGCGGGGCGGGTGGGCGACATGCTCGAGGAGACCGCTGCGTTCATCGGGATGCTCGGCCAACTCAACGTGAACGAACGGGTCGCCGACGAACAAGAGCGTGCTGCAACGTGGGATCTGTGGTGGGACTTGGCAAGCCTGCCACTGAACCTGCTGCCGATTGCACCGGGCTTGATCGGTGGCGCGGCGCTCGACGAGTTGCACGCACAGGCCGGCGCGCACGGGTGGCTCGGTGCGCCATCGCCCGCCGGCGTGCGCGACCAGGCTGCCTACCAGGCGGAGTGGATGCTCACCGTGGCGGGGGCCACCATGGCGGCAGTCGGGTTCGACAAACTGGTGGCGCGCGGCGACATCGATCGCGACACGCCTCCCCCGCCCCTGGCCGACCCATCGTCGCCATCACCCCAACTGCAGTACGAGCGCGACTACATCGAGTGGCAGCACGCGGTGTTCACCTCGACCGACGACGCGCTCGCGAACGAAGTCGACGCGTGGAAGTCACCGTTCCTCAACGCGGCGAGTGCCGGCGT
>JAYTNH010000171.1:0-2185 GCA_043748395.1 Ilumatobacteraceae bacterium
AACGGTCAGTGAGCGAGCTAGCGGTACGGACGTTCGCGTCGACTGGCCATCGGCCGTGTCCACCATCGCCCGCTGAACCGCCACGTTGTCACTCGAAACGGGCCATTGGCGCTCGTATCGGTGGCAGGTTTCGGCCATAAGGCCTCGACGGCAGCAACGATCGCAGCTGCCTCGGCCGCGGTGGGCGTCGGCGTGATCTCGGTGGTCATAACGGCATGTTGCCGTGCTTGCGGCGGGGAAGTTCCTCACGCTTCGTGCGCAGCATGCGCAGTCCGGCGACGATCTTTTGCCGGGTCTCGGCCGGATCGATGACGTCGTCGATGTACCCGCGCTCGGCCGCGTTGTAGGGGTTGGCGTACTTCTCGGTGTACTCGGCGACGAGTTCGGCACGACGGGCGACGGGGTCGGCGGCTTGCTGCAGCTCGCGGCGGTACACGATCTCGACCGCGCCCTGCGGACCCATCACTGCCAGCTCAGCGTTGGGCCATGCATAGGCCAGGTCGGCGCCGATCGACTTCGAGTTCATCACCACGTAGGCGCCGCCGTACGCCTTGCGGGTGATGATCTGGATGCGCGGCACGGTGGCCTCGCAGTACGCATAGAGCAGCTTGGCGCCATGGCGGATGATGCCGCCATACTCCTGATCGACACCTGGGAGGAAGCCCGGCACGTCGACGAACGTGAGCAACGGAATGTTGAACGCATCGCAGGTTCGTACGAACCGCGCTGCCTTCTCGCTCGACTCGATGTCGAGCACGCCGGCGAGCATGAGCGGCTGGTTGCCCACGATGCCCACGGGGTGGCCTTCGATGCGGCTGAACCCGCACACGATGCTCTTGGCCCAGTGCGGGAAGTACTCGAAGAACTCGCCGTCGTCGACGACTTCGCGAATGACCTTCTTCATGTCGTAGGGCTGATTGGGGCTCGGCGGCATGATGGTGCGTAGCTCGGGGCACAGCCGGTCGGGGTCATCGCCCGTGTCGATCGTCGGCGGCTCCTCGAGGTTGTTGGCCGGCAGGAAACCCAGCAGGAACCTGACGTCTTCGAGGCACGACTTCTCGTCGGGCGAGACGAACGTGGCTACACCGCTCTTCGACGCATGGCTCATCGCGCCACCGAGCTCTTCGAGCGTGACGTCTTCTCCGGTGACGGTCTTCACGACATCGGGGCCGGTGATGAACATATGGCTCGTCTCGCGCACCATGAATATGAAGTCGGTCATTGCCGGGCTGTACACGGCACCGCCGGCGCATGGGCCGAGGATGACCGAGATCTGCGGCACGACGCCGCTGGCGAGCACGTTGCGATGGAAGATTCCGCCGTAGCTGGCGAGCGATACGACGCCCTCTTGAATGCGGGCACCGGCTCCGTCGTTGAGACCCACGACCGGTGCACCGACCTTCAACGCGAGGTCCATGAGCTTGTGGATCTTCTCGGCGAAAACCTCGCCCAAGGCTCCACCGAACACGGTGAAGTCCTGACTGAACACGAACACCTTGCGGCCCTCGACCAACCCCCAGCCGGTGATGACACCATCGGTGTACGGTCGCTCCTCGAGCCCCGCGCCTTGTGCGCGGTGGCGGGCCAACAGGTCGAGCTCGTGAAAGCTGCCGGGATCGAGCAGGAAGTCGATGCGCTCGCGAGCGAGCAGCTTGCCCTTCTCGTGTTGGCGCTCGACCGAACGTGGCGAACCGGCGTTGTACGCCTGCTCGCGTCGTTGGCGAAGGTCTTCGAGCTTGTCGTCCATCGGATTGCTCACGATCAGTGACGTTAGTGCGTGACCGACTCGTCGTTCCCTTCGACCGCAAGCCGGTCGTGATGTGCCAGAGTCGTGATGTGCCAGAGTCGTGATGTGCCAGAGTCGTCCTATGGCACTGCCGCTCAACCCGCCGCTCTCGCCCATGCTGGCCAAGGCCTCAGACCACATGCCGATCGGCGATGGCTGGCTGTACGAACCGAAGTGGGATGGCTTTCGATGCATCGTGTTCCGGGACGGCGATCAGATCGAGTTGGCGAGCCGAAATGAGCGGCCGTTCACGCGCTACTTTCCCGAGCTCATCGCTCCACTGCTCGCCGTGCTCCCGCAGCGCTGTGTGGTCGATGGCGAGATCGTGCTGCCAGCGCTCGACGACAGCGGACTCGACTTCGACGCGTTGCTGCAGCGCATCCACCCGGCGGCATCGCG
>JAYTNH010000172.1:0-2407 GCA_043748395.1 Ilumatobacteraceae bacterium
CGTCGATCATCCGGGCGCGGTCGTGACCGTTGGCGACGAAGTCAGCGTGCAGGTGCTCGATGTCGACTTCGAGCGCGAGCGCATCAGTCTGTCGCTGAAGGCCACCCAGCAAGATCCATGGCAAGAGTTCGCCAGCACCCACGAGGTCGGTCAGCTCGTCTACGGCCGTGTCACCAAGCTTGTGCCGTTCGGCGGTTTCGTGCAGGTCGGCGATGGCATCGAAGGTCTCGTGCACATCTCCGAGATGAGCACGCATCACGTCGATTCGCCCGAGCAGGTCGTCACTCCGGGCGAAGAGCTGTGGGTCAAGATCATCGATCTCGATCTCGCCCGTCGCCGCATCAGCTTGTCGATCAAGCAGGCCGCCGAGGGTGGCGAACTGGCCGAGGAGTACCGCCAGCACTTCGAGATCGACGAGCACGGCAACTGGACCGCCGGTGGCGACGACGCCGAGCGCGAAGAAGCATGGGCCGAGTTCTACGAGAATGGCGGCGAAGCACCCGAGGGTGTCGACCCGGCACTGGCCGTAGCCGACGCGCCTGCACCGGCCGCCGAAGTCGCTGAAGTCATCGAAGTCGCCGAGGTCGCCGAAGTCGCCGAAGTCGCCGAAGTCGCTGACACAGCCGAGGTCGCTGAAGTCGTAGAAGTCACAGCAGAGGCAACTGAGGAAACGACCGTCGCCGACGCCTGATCGGCCTGCGAGCTCAGCTGAGCTTGATGATGCCCATCTTCATTGCAGTGAGCACCGCCTGTGTTCGGTCGCGTGCATGCAGTTTTTCGTAGATCGATGCCAGGTGGTTCTTCACAGTCTTTTGGCTGATGTACAACCGCGCCGCAATCTCGGGCGTCGACAGTCCATCGGCGATCAACTGCAGCACTTCCTCCTCGCGTGCGGAGATGACGGAACCCTCGGCATCGCGCGCGCCGTCGAGTAGTGCAGTGGCCAGCGTTGGTGACATTGGTCGGTCGCCGTTCGCAGCGAGTTTGATGGCGGCGACCACTTCGCTGATCGTTGAATCCTTCGTGATGTAGCCAACCGCGCCTGCTCGCAACGCACGGTCGATCACCGAGTGCTCAACGTGCATGGTGAGCATCACCACACGCTGCCGGGCATCGGCGTCGATCAGGCGACGCGTTGCCTCGATGCCATCGACGATGGGCATGGTCACATCCATCAGCACCACGTCGGGATGTAGATCGAGCGCAAGACGAACAGCTGCTGCGCCATCGCCTGCCTCGCCAACCACGGTCATGCCCTCGGCCTCGAGCGCGCGCCGCAATCCTTGGCGAAGCATCGTGTGGTCGTCGACCAGGAGCACCCTGAGGCTCACGAAGCATCACCGTTGCGGCTGGCCGGTAGCGCTAGCTGCACTCGGACTTCGGTGCCGCCCTTCGACGGCGAGCGCACCATGAACTCGGCTCCGATGCGCTGTGCTCGTTCACGCATTCCCACGATGCCGTAGTGCTCAGAGTCGATGCGGGTCACGTCGAAGCCGTCGCCGTCGTCGCGCACGCTCACCGACGCGCTGCCGGCTGTCTCGGTGAATGCGACCACCAGACGTTGTGCGTTGGAGTGTCGTTCGGTGTTGGTGATCGCTTCGCGCATGATCTGCCACAACTCGCGCTCTTGTACGAGGGGAAGCCTGCCGTCGATGTGCGCTTCGAGTGCGGTGCGAATGCCCGAGCGTTGCTCGACGCGGCGCAGGTGCGCGGTGAGTGTCTGGCCGAGGTCGTACTCGTCGGTCACCTCGGTGCGCAGGTCGTGCAGCGTCTCGCGTACGTCGGCAATGACGGCGTTCACCTGCGACCTCAGTTCGTGCAGCACCGGCGCCAACACCGAGTCGTGGGCGGCCACAGTGGACGCACGGTCGATCTCGAAACCGATGAGGGTCAGTGATGAGCCAATGTGATCGTGCAGGTCGCGCGCGATGCGCGAGCGTTCCTCGTCGGCGGCGAGCGTGTGGATCTGGTGGAACATGCGCGCATTGTCGATGGCAATTCCGAACGGTTCGGCGAGACCGTGCACGATCTCGGCCTGCTGTTGCCCGAACGCGTTCGGTCGTTGCGATTCGATGGCGAGCAAGCCCACCAGTTCGCCGCGCGCCCGCAGTGCCGCATAAAGCCCACTCTTGCCACCGGGCGAGACAGAGTTGGTGACGCCGAGCGAGTCGATGCGCACGGTCTTGGGTGCATCGAGTGCCGACCGAAAGATGAGCGGTAGCTGCGCGAGCGGGTAGGTGCCGGCACCCTCGAATCCGTGCGCGCGTATAGGGGTGAACGTGTCGTCGGCGTCGTTGCGCAGATACACCACTACGGCATCGGGGTCGATCATGGTTCGCACGCGACGGATGGTCGAGTCGAGCACGTCATCGAGGTCGAGTGAAGCCGGCAGAGTGCGAGTGACGCG
>JAYTNH010000173.1:0-2856 GCA_043748395.1 Ilumatobacteraceae bacterium
CTGCAGGCCATCCTCGACGCCTGCGCGGCCGGCCACCTGCCTGCCGATGTGGCGGCAGTCATCTCCGACAAGGCCGATGCGGGCGCGCTCACCCGTGCCGGCGTAGCCGGTGTGCCCGCCGTGCATGTAGCCCGCAGCCATGACGGCGAGTCGCGAGCCGACTACGACGCACGCCTCGCCGATGTCGTCAGCGGCTTCGATCCACAGTGGGTCGTGATGGCCGGATGGATGCGCATCCTGTCGATGAACTTTCTCGGGTGGTTCCCCGGCATGGTGGTGAACCTGCACCCCGCGTTGCCCGGAGAATACGCAGGCACACACGCCATCGAGCGGGCCTATGCCGACTCCCGTGCGGGCTCGCGCGAACATACTGGGGTGATGGTGCACTTGGTTCCCGACGAAGGCGTCGACGACGGACCAGTACTCGCCACCACCACGGTGCCCATCGAAGTCGACGACACCCTCGAGTCGCTCACCGCGCGAGTGCACGACGCCGAACACCGACTGCTCGTCAGCACCCTCACCACCCTGTGCACACAAGGAGCCAACGCATGAGCACCTCCGAACTCTTCGACCGCTTCGAAGCCCTCACCTTCGACGATGTTGTGATCATCCCCGGCTACAGCGAGGTGTTGCCCGATACCGCCGACACCAGTTGCACGTTCGCGGCCGACATCACGTTGGCCATCCCCATCGTGTCGGCTGCGATGGACAAAGTCACCGAGGCGCGGATGGCCATCGCCATTGCTCGCGAAGGTGGCATCGGCGTGGTGCATCGCAACCTCACCATCGCCGAGCAAGCGGCAGAGGTGCAGAAGGTGAAGCGCAGTCAGAGCGGCATGATCACCGACCCCGTCACGCTGCACGCCGATGCGCTGCTGCACGAAGCCGAGGCGTTGATGAACCGCTTCAAGTTCAGCGGAGTACCCATCACCGATCGCGACGGCCGCCTGGTGGGCATTCTCACCAACCGCGACATCCGCTTCTGTGAGGGCCGTGACTTCGATCGCCCGGTCTCGGAGTTCATGACCTCCGATGGCCTCATCACCGCAAAGGTTGGCACTTCGCTCGACGAGGCGAAGGCAGTGCTGCAGCAGTACCGCATCGAGAAACTGCCGCTCGTCGACGACAGCGGCTTTCTCCGTGGGCTCATCACGGTGAAAGACATCCAAAAGCGCCAGGAGTTCCCGAATGCCACCCGCGACCCGGCTGGGCGCCTGCGTTGCGCAGCCGCGGTGGGCGTCGGCCCCGACCTCGAGCAGCGCGTCGAGGCGTTGCACGAGATGGGTGTCGACGCCATCGCCATCGATACTGCACACGGGCACTCAGCCGGCGTATTGAAGGCCGTCGAACGCATCAAGTCGTCGTGGCCCAACCTGCCCGTGGTGGCCGGCAACGTGGTGACCGAGGAAGGCGTCGACGCCCTGGCTGATGCAGGCGTCGACGCTGTGAAGGTAGGAGTGGGCGCCGGTTCCATCTGCACAACCCGCGTCGTCAGTGGGGCCGGAATGCCGCAGCTCTCCGCGATCTACTTCACCTGCAAGCAGGCCAAACGCCGCGGCATCCCCATCATTGCCGATGGCGGCATCACGTACTCGGGCGACGTGGTGAAGGCCATTGCAGCGGGTGCCGAGACGGTGATGGTGGGCAGCGTGCTGGCCGGTACCGACGAGGCACCAGGCGAACTCGAGTTGTTCGAGGGCCGACGCTACAAGAGCTACCGAGGCATGGGTTCGCTCGGCGCGATGCAAGGCCTTGGCGCCGACCGTTACGCCACGGCACAAAGCGAGGTCGCCGGGCAGAGTCGCAAGCTGGTGCCCGAAGGCATCGAGGGCAGGGTCGCCTACGCCGGAACAATCGGCGACGTCTTGTACCAGTTGGTCGGCGGCTTGCGTAGCGGCATGGGCTACGCCGGTGCGGGCACGCTCGACGCGCTCCGCAACGCACGCTTCATGCGGGTCACCACCGCAGGTCGCAACGAGAGCCACCCCCACGACGTCACCATCACACGTGAGTCCCCCAACTACCAACGCACCTAACCGCCGAAACTTGGCGCTGAGTGGTCGCTCGGCGACCACTCACGACCAAAGTTCGGCAATCAGGCGAGCTTTTCGACGAAGCCTTCGAGTTGGCGCAGGTTGCGGCACTCGTACACACCGTCGGTGTGCGTGCCGTAGTCGCTGACGATCGAGTCGCCGGTGTTCCAGTAGCTCTTTGGCTCGGGGTTCAGCCAGTAGACATGGCGCGCCTTCTGCTGGATCTCTTTGATCACCCAGGCCTGCGATGCGTGGTAGTTGTTGCGCGCGTCGCCCAGCAGCAGCACAGTGGTCTTAGGCCCAACGTCCTTGCCGTAGCGCTCCCAGAACACCTCGAACGCGTGGCCGTAGTCGCTGTGGCCGTCGACCCACACCACATCGGCCTCGGTGTTCACCCGGTGGATGGCTTCGGTGATGTCCTCGGTGTTGCGGAAGTAGTCGGTGACTTCGTCGATTCCGTCGATGAACACGAACGAACGCACTTTCGAGAACTGGCCCTGGATGGCGTACACGAGCATGAGTGTGAAACGTGCGAACGCCGCTACCGAGCCAGAGATGTCGGCGATCACCATCAACTCGGGCTTGGCAGGGCGCGGGTACTTGAACTTCGGCTCGGCGGGCACGCCGCCGTAACTGAGCGAGTGACGCACGGTGTTGCGGAAGTCGAGCGGACCCTTGCGACCGTGGCGGCGCTTGCGCGCCAGACGCGCCGCAAGCTTGTGCGTGAGCGGGTAGAGCGCCTTCTTGAGACTTTGCATCTCGTCGCGTGACGCATGCATGAACTCGACATCTTCTGGCAGGGGCTTGCGTAGGGTCTTGG
>JAYTNH010000174.1:0-5241 GCA_043748395.1 Ilumatobacteraceae bacterium
CTCACCGATGAGATTCCACCGGGCGCGTTGTCGTTCGGCGACTCCGATACAGGCCCGCTGCCGCACTGGACCGCTCCCCCTACGGGCGAGATGCCCAGCGTGTTGAGCGAAGGTGGCCATGGCGACCACACCGACGACCTCGACGTGTGGAGTTCGTTCACCCAGGAGCCGCCTGTGTGGCGCGACGATCCGGCGGTCGACGAGCCAGCGCCAGCAGGTGCCGTCACGGGTTCGCAGCGCGCCGTGCCCGCCGACCGCGCTGACGATGCGTTCACCGGCATGGACGACACCGGGTCGCACGAACCGCCGCCGCCACGTCGCGAGCAGGGCCGTATCACCATCGGCACCGATCCCACCGACGGGGCACAGCGTCCGATGCCCCCACGCCGAGGTCGTCCGGGCGAGCCGCCGCCGCGCAGCGGCCGTGGCAACCGGCCTCCCGTCGGAGCGCGTCCCAGTCAGCGCCCCCAGCCGGCCTCCAGCGGTCGCGACCTTCCCACCGCCGTGTTCGTCGGTCTCGTCATTGCCATCGCCTTCATCGGCGCGTTGCTATGGCGCCCTGTCGCGGTGCTGGCCATTGTGGTGGCGGTGCTCGGTCTCGCCGCGGTCGAGTTCTTCGACAAGGTCACCGAGAAGGGTTACCGACCCGCCTCGGTGGTGGGCATCGTGGCCTGTGTGGCCATGCCGCTTGCCGCGTACTGGGTTGGTGAGGCCGCTTTGCCGCTGGTGTTCGTACTCGCTTTTGCTGCCGGAAGCGTCAGCTTCATCGGCGGGCAGAGCCTCGACTCCGGTCCTATGCCCAACATGGCCATCACCACCCTGGGCATCACCTGGATCGGGTTCATGGGCACCTTCGCCGCGCTCATCCTCAGGGTCTCCACTGCACCTGGTGGCAACAGCATCGGCACCGACACGCTGTGTCTGTTGGCGATCGCCGTCGTGGCCAACGATGTCGGTGCCTATTTCGTGGGTAGTGCCGCCGGACGTACCCCGTTACGTGCCTGGATCAGCCCCAACAAGAGCCTCGAGGGTCTCATCGGTGGAACGGTCGCCACCATCTTGGCGATGGTCGTGGTCAGCGCCACCGACCGATCCAGCACCTGGAACAGCGCCGGTGACCTCATTCTGCTCGGTGTGGTGGTGGCGATTGCCGCTCCCATCGGCGACTTCACCGAAAGCATGTTCAAGCGCAACCTCGACATCAAGGACTTCGGCACCCTCATCAAGGGCCATGGCGGCGTGCTCGACCGCTTCGACGGATTTCTGTTCACCCTGCCGGCCGCGTACTACCTGCTCCAGGTACTGCAACCCTGGGTCACCAAGTAGCGCCGCGGAGCATCCGCGTCGTTCACCTGCGAAACTGATCGTTCATGTCGGCTGTTCGGGTGGCAATCGCGGGGTCGTCGGGATCGATCGGGACGCAAACCCTCGATGTCGTTCGAGCCGAGGCCGGTCGCTACGAGGTAGTCGGTCTGGGTGTCGGTGCATCGGTCGACGTCCTCATCGCCCAGGCACTCGAGTTCCGCCCGGCAGTCGTCGCTGTGGCCGACGCGTCGCTGCGCCAGCAGGTGGCCAAGGCTTTGCCATTCGCCACGGTGGTCGACGAGTTCGCCTCGATCATCGACGGTGCCGACGTCGTGGTGAACGGTGTGGTGGGGTTTGCGGGCCTCGCGGTCACCGTCGAGACCTTGCGGGCCGGTAAGCGGCTGGCATTGGCCAACAAAGAGAGCCTCATCGCTGGCGCCCCGGTGGTGCAGCCGCTGCGCGCCACGCCGGGCGCCGAGTTGGTACCGGTCGACAGTGAGCACTGCGCGGTGCATCAGTGCCTGCGGTCGTCGATCGATGCTGCACGCGAGTTGTCGCGTCTGGTGATCACCGCCAGCGGGGGCCCATTTCGCGGTCGCGCGGCCGCCGACCTGCAGTCGGTCACCATTGCCGACGCGTTGGCGCATCCCACATGGTCGATGGGCCCCAAGATCACCATCGATTCGAGCACGCTGATGAACAAGGGACTCGAGGTCATCGAGGCCCACGAACTGTTCGGCACACCGTACGACCAGATCGAGGTGGTGGTGCACCCGCAATCGGTGGTGCACTCGATGGTCGAGTTCTCTGACGGATCCACCATCGCGCAGCTCAGCCTCCCCGACATGCGTCTGCCCATCGGGTATGCACTCGGTTACCCGCAGCGCATTTCGACGCCGTTCGGTCGTATCGACTGGTCGTTGCTCACACGGCTCGACTTCGAACCACCCGACACGAACACCTTCAAGTGCCTCCCGCTCGCGTATCAGGCCGGGCGTGCCGGTGGCACGGCTCCTGCCTGGCTCAGCGCGGCAAACGAGGTGGCTGTCGAGGCATTTCTGGCAGGACTCGTGAGTTGGGCGCACATTGCCGATATCTGTGATGGCACACTCCAACACCATCACGCCGGGCCGCAGGCAACGGTCGCCGACATCGTGGCGGCCGACGCCGAAGCCCGAACCATCGCTGGACAACTCATTCGAAAGGCACTGGTCACATGACCGACACCTACGTAAAGTTCCGCAACGAAGTGATGGCCGGCGGTGCCAGCGACGCGCCCGATGAACAACCAACAGCCGGCGGGTGGCGAGCGGTTGGTGGTCTTGGCATCATCGCGCTGCTGCTGGTGCTGCTCGGCTGGTGGAGCATGTGGGCGCTGATTTTCGTCTTGGGGCTGTTGATCTCGATCTTCTTGCACGAAGTGGGACACTTCGTGACGGCACGGTGGACCGGCATGAAGGCCACGCAGTTCTTCTTGTTCATGGGTCCGCGCCTGTGGAGCTTTCGGCGAGGCGAGACGGAGTACGGAGTCCGGGCCTACCCACTTGGCGCGTTCGTGCGCATCATCGGCATGAACAACCTCGACGAGGTCGACCCGGTCGACGAGCCGCGCGCTTACCGCAACAAGAGCTATCCACGGCGCATGCTGGTGATCACAGCTGGGTCGCTCATGCACATGATCATCGCCGTCGTCCTGTTGTTCGGCGTCTATGCAACCAAGGGGGCGCTCGAAGAGACGGGCCGTATCGGCTTCGGCTCGGTCGTCGACGCAAGTCCGGCAAGTACTGCCGGACTACGCAGCGGCGACATCGTCACAACGATCGATGGCGTTGCGCCCTCGTCGCCCGAGCAATTCGTGTCCCTCATCCAGTCGAATCAGCCTGGCGACAACGTCACCCTGGTGATCAATCGTGCTGGCGAGTCGCTTGCTGTCGATGTCACGCTCGGAACCAACGACACGTCCGGCGCAGCGAATGGCAAGGCGTACCTTGGGGTGAGCAGCGGCTTCGAAACCGATTGGATCGACAAATCAGTGCCCGGTGCACTGGGCTCGACCTTCGGCGATGTGGGCGACATGGCCTGGCGCAGCGTGCAGGGGGTCGGTTCCATTCTGAATCCAGTGAACCTCGTGGGCCATCTCACCGGCTCGAACGACGACCTGAACACCCGCCCGAGCACGGTGGTGGGCATCAGCCGAGCCACCGAGACGATCGGTCAGTCAGAGGGCCTCGCCGGTGTGCTGGTCACGCTGGCCTTCGTCAACGTGTTCGTGGGGCTGTTCAACTTGTTCCCACTGCTGCCCTTCGACGGCGGACACGCCGCGATCGCCACCTACGAGCGGCTGCGGTCACGGCGCGGACGCCCGCCGTACCGTGCCGACGTGGCCAAGATGCTGCCTGTTGCAATGGGCGTCATTGCCCTGTTGGCACTGATCTTCTTCACGGGCTTCTATCTCGACATCGCTAAACCGCTGTAACCCCGGCCATCGTCGGGATCGGCCGCATTCGATGGCACACTTGACCCCGTGACGTTCGAACGGCGCATTACCCGTCAACTGCATGTCGGCAAGGTTGCTGTTGGTGGCGACGCGCCAATCTCGGTGCAGTCGATGACCATCACCAAGACCGCCGATGTGGAAGGCACGCTGCAGCAGATTTATGCACTGGCTGCAGCGGGCTGCGACATCGTGCGCTGCACCTGCAACGAGCAGGAGGCCGCCGAGGGGCTTGCCCAGATCGTGCCGCGGTCGCCGTTGCCCATCATCGCCGACATTCACCACCAGTACCGCATGGCCCTCGCCGCGCTCGAAGCCGGCGTGCACGGCTTGCGGCTCAATCCAGGCAACATCCGCAAGCCCGAGCACATCAAAGCCGTGGCCAGCGAGTGCCGCGACCGCGGTGTGCCCATTCGCATCGGCGTCAACGGGGGTTCGCTCGATCCGGCTCTCTACGAGAAGTACGGGGGCATCAGGCCAGAAGCCATGGTCGAGAGCGCTTTGCAAGAGATCGCCTACTTCAACGACGTCGACTTCCACGATTTCAAGATCAGCGTGAAGGCCTCGAACGTACCGCTCATGGTCGAGGCATATCGGCAGCTGAGTGAAGTGACCGACGCGCCGCTGCACCTGGGTGTCACCGAAGCCGGGCCGCCGCCGGCTGGTCTGATCAAAGCCACGGCGGGAATTGCCGCGCTGCTGCTCGAAGGCATCGGCGACACCATCCGTTACTCGCTCACCGCCGACCCGGTCGAGGAAGCCCGCGCTGGTCGTCAACTGCTCGAAGCGCTCGGGTTACGTGAGCGCAAGAACGTCGACCTCATTGCGTGCCCAAGTTGCGGCCGGGCCGAGATCGACGTGATCGATGTGGCCAATCGCGCCATGCAGGCGTTCGGCGATCGCAAAATCCCGCTGCAGGTGGCGGTGATGGGTTGCGTGGTCAACGGGCCAGGCGAAGCGCGTGAGGCCGATCTGGGCATTGCTGCGGGCAACAAGCGCGGACACTTGTTCGTGAAGGGTCGCAACGTGGCGGTCGTGCCCGAGAGCGAGATGGTCGAGGCGCTGGTCGAGTGGGCCGAGTTCATCCATGAGCACGGCACCGATGCAGCGCTCGCGCGTGTCGACACCACCATCGCCGAGCGTGAAGCGGCCAAAGATCGCGCCAAGCTGCTCGGCGACCAGGGTGACGACGCCAATCATGCGGCCGAGAAGATCGTCCAGATCCGCCGCACGATGGGCCAGTGACGCGTGCACACCCCGCTGCACGAGTTCGACCCTTCGCCCGAAGCGGTCATCAATCCGTCCATCCACCTTCCTCAGCTGGGCTTTCCCCAACTGGCAGTATTGTGCTGGTTCGGCAATGTGGTGCGCGACCGCACGGTGGGCATCGAGCCGGTGCACAACGTGCCATTCGAACACGGTGACCATCCGGTGTGCATCGT
>JAYTNH010000175.1:0-4236 GCA_043748395.1 Ilumatobacteraceae bacterium
ACGCTCGGCCGCTGCACCTTCACCACGACTTCCTCGCCGGTGTGCAGCGTGGCGGCGTGCACCTGCGCGATCGAGGCGGCCGCGAGCGGTGTGGTGTCGAACGACGCGAACACGTCCTCGAGGCGCGCGCCGAGGTCGGCCTCGACCACCGTGCGGACGGCGTCGAACGGTTCGGCCGGCACCTGATCGCGGCACAGCTTGAACTCGTTCACCAGCTCGGCCGGGAACAGGCCTTCGCCGCTGGAGATGATCTGGCCGAGTTTGATGTAGGTGGGGCCGAGTGTCTCGGCCGCATGACGGAGCCGCTTGGAGATCTCGGCGCGACCAGCTTCGGGGGAGTGGAACCGGCCGCGGCGTTTGCGCACGAGCCATGGCAGCGCTGCGAGCCCGATCGCGCTGACCACACGAATGACACGCCGACCCGGCGGCACCCGCGACGGCCGGGTGAGTTCTGGCACTTCGGCCTGCGCCGCCGCACGCAGTTTGGCCGCAAGCGCCATCCAGGAGATGTGGTCGCGATCGAGTTGCCACGGGCCGGTGTCGGTGAAGGCGCCCCAGGCGCAGTCGGGTGAAGAAGTCACCTGCCCATGATCGCAGCGCCAGTGACGAATCGCCCAGCGACCGCCGCAGATTTGTGGGCCCGCCGATCGCCAACGCAGCGCGGACGGCATTGTGAGCACGCGAAGGGTGTAGAACTGCGTCGCTGGCACTGAACCCGTCCGTTTTCGTCCCCCGAGGAGCACTGTGGTCGCCGACCGTTGGATCACCGATTGGGAACCTTCTGTGAAGTTCCCCGTGTACACGCGGGCGAACGCAGGAGAGGTTCTTCCCGATCCCGTGAGCCCACTGGCCTGGACGCTGGTGTGGGAGCCCGGCGTTGTGATGGGCTGGCTCGACTCGCAGGTACTCGTCGGTACGGCCGAGGCCCACGAGTTCGCTGCCCTGCGCCCCGAGGTTGTCGGCTGCTTTGGCGGCTACTTGTACATCAATGCATCGGTGGCTCGATTGTTCGGCGCACGCGGTCCGGGACTCACACCCGAGATGATCGATTTCGTCTACTTCGGTGAACACCCCGACGTGCCGCCCTATGTCGCTGAGCCGTGGCACGCGAGCGAGGCGAACACCGCCAAGCTCGGCGTATGGATGGGTGGCGTGCTCGGCAACGACTTGCATGAGTTGCTCGATGATCAGCGCGAGGCCGGCGCGGCGCGCGCGGGTCGCCCCGATCTCGGTGTGCTCACCGACGAGCAACTGGTGCAGCGCGCCAGGTCGTTCATCCCTGCGGTGCGCAGGCTGTTCTGCAGACATCTCGAGGTGACCGCTGGTGTCTCCGTGGGCCAGGGCATTGTTGGGGCCGTTGCCGCGGCCCTCGGCGACCCATCGTTGGCGCTCACGCTGGTCACCAGCGTGGGCGATGTCGATTCTGCGCTGCCGAGCCACGCCCTGTGGAGGCTGTCACGACAGCCGGTCGAGTCGATCGAGTTCCGCAACGGCTTCGAACACTTCATCGCCGAGTTCGGTAGCCGCGGTCCGAATGAGTGGGACATTCGGAGTGACACGTGGGAGACCAAACCGGCGCTCGCCCACGCACTCATCGACGTGATGCGCCGCGCGGGTGATGGCGACGATCCGGCCACCCGCAACGCCCGCAACGCAACCAAGCGCGAGGCGGCAACGGCAAGGGTGCGCGAGGCGCTGGTCGACCAGCCCGACACGTTGGCCCAGTTCGAAGCCGGGCTGCGCTCTGCGCACATCTACCTGGCCGGTCGTGAGCGAGCCAAGACCAACATCATCAAGGTGATCCACGAGATCCGAGTTGCGGTGCGCGAGCTCGGCAGCCGCTACGACTACTCGCCCTCGACCATGTGCATGCTGCTCGACGACGAACTCGACGCGTTCGTGACACAACCAGATGAGATGCGGCCGCGTTTGCTCGCTCGCGAGCAGCAGTACGACGAACTGTTCGATCTCGATCCGCCGTTCATCATCGACGGCACGGTTGCCCCACTCGGCACGTGGCTGCGCAAGCGCCGCGACACCGACCACCCTGGCGTCGCGGGTGATGTACTGAGCGGAGTGCCAGGGGCGCCTGGCGTTGCCGTCGGTCGAGCTCGCGTCATTCTCGACCCGTCCGATCCGTTCGCCCTCGAACCTGGCGACGTGTTGGTGGCGCCCATCACCGACCCGGCGTGGACGCCGTTGTTCGTCGCCGCGGCGGCCGTGGTGGTGAACGTCGGTGCACAGGTGAGCCACGCAGTGATCGTGAGTCGCGAGCTCGGGCTGCCGTGCGTGGTGAGTGTGCAGGGCGCCACCGACCGCATCCCCGACGGAGCCCTCGTGCGGGTCGATGGCTCGGCCGGAACCGTGACCCTGCTCTCGTGACCAGTGCCACATGAGCAGCACGTCGGTGGCGCGCGCCGACGGCACCGATCGCGTTCGGGTGTTCGGTCGCGAGGTGCAATACAAGTACGTCGTCGCGGTCGTGTACATCACTGCGTTGTTCGTCGACATCCTCGACACCACCGTGGTGAACGTCGCCGTACCCGAACTCGGGCGCCGCTTCCAGAGCGAGAACGCCGAATGGATCGTGCTCGGCTACACACTCAGTCTCGCGGTCTGGATTCCGGCTTCGGGTTGGCTCGGCGATCGCATCGGCACCAAGCGCACGTTCCTGTTCGCCCTGGCCGCGTTCACCGGCGGCTCGTTGTTGTGCGCGACAGCGCAGACGATGGGTCAGCTCATCGCGTTCCGCGTCATCCAGGGCGTGGGTGGTGGCATGCTCACGCCGGTTGGAGTGGCGATGCTGTTTCGGGCCTTTGCGCCCATCGAGCGCGCCAAGGCGGCCACCATCATCATGATTCCGGCGCTCACCGCGCCAGCCATGGGTCCCATCGTGGGTGGCCTGCTGGTTACCCACGCCGACTGGCGTTGGATCTTCATCATCAACGTTCCGGTTGGCGTCGGAGCGTTCTGGTTCGGGTGCAAGCACCTCCGCGAACATCGCGAGCACACCGCTGGACGTTTCGATCTGCCGGGCTTCGTGCTCTCGGGTGCTGCACTTGCACTCGTGGTGTATGCCCTCAGTGAAGCGCCGCGCAACGGCTGGCTCTCGAGCACCGTGGTGGTCACCGGAATGATCGGACTTGCATGCGCAGTCGCGATGGTACGTGTCGAGCTCAGCCGACCGTCGCCGATGCTCGATCTGCGCCTGCTCGGCAACCGCATGTTCCGGCAGTGCAATCTGGTGAGCCTGCTCTCGATGGCGAGTTTCCTGGGTCTGACGTTCATCATGCCGTTGTACCTGCAGCTCCTACGCGGACAGGACGCGTTCACGAGCGGGCTCACCACGTTCCCTCAGGCGCTCGGCGTCATGATGTCGTCGCTCATCGCCGGACGCCTGTACTCGCGCATCGGGCCGCGCCGACTGATGGCCGGCGGCTTCTTCGGCGCCGCAGTCACGATCGCGATGTTCACGCAAATCGGGCTCGATACGTCGTTGTGGTTGATTCGAGCGATGATGCTGCTGCGCGGCTTCTGCATGGGCTTTGCGTTCGTACCGATGCAAGCCGCAAGCTATGCAACGATCGCGCCATCCGACAACGGTCGGGCGTCGTCGATCTTCTCGACGCAGCGACAGGTGGGTGTGTCACTCGGGGTGGCCGTACTGGCAAGCGTGCTCTCGTCGTCCATGTCGCTCAGTCGCCCGCCGCAGAGCGCGGCTGCAATCGAGCGCGCGCTCACCGGTTATCACTGGGCGTTCGGCACCGCCGTGTTGTTTGCGTTCGCCGCGGCGGTGGCGGCGATGTTCGTGCGCGACGAGGAGGCAGCGGGAACGATGGCGGCGCGCGCCACATAGGGGTGCGCAGCTAGCTGGTCAGGGTGTGTGTGCGCCGTGTGCGGTGTCGCACAGTCGAGTCTCGCCCGGCTTGATCTGCCCAGCACCCACACCCTCGAGAGCAGCAAACGGCCCGCACGGGTGCGGCGTGATCCAGACATGGATCATCGCTGCAGGATTGAACTTGGTGAGGCCAGCTGGGCAGGTGCCGGTGCTGCTGGTGATGCCTGCGACGCGGGGTTGCGTGGGATCGCTGGTGAAGCACAGGTTGTCGTGGATGTGCCACTGCATGAGTGCGCCACCCATCGGTGGTACGTCTTCGAGAGCGACGTCGTCGGGAAGCATGTACATGGCGCTGACGAGCTGCTTCGAGCCGTCGGGTTGCGGCACGAACACCAGGC
>JAYTNH010000176.1:0-10789 GCA_043748395.1 Ilumatobacteraceae bacterium
CGATCGGGCTGTTCGATGGCATTGCGCCCGACATCAGCACCCTCTTCGATGCCACCATGATCGCCGGCCTCTACGACGCGACCGGCACCCTGATCTGGCCGAAGAGCTAACTCGCTCGGCGCGCTGTCATGCAAGCCGACACGACATGTCGGCGTTAGTGACAGCGCGGATCAGATGCCCAGGGCTGAGCGGGCGTGGTCGACGTCGAGGGTGAGTTGCTCGATCAGCGCCTCGATACCCGAGAACTTCCGTTCGCTGCGCAAGAAGTTGGTGAACTGCACGCTCGCGGCCTGGTCGTAGAGATCGCCATCGAAGTCGATGAGGTGCGCTTCGAGCAACGAATGATCGGCGTGGGCGTAGAACGTGGGCCGACGGCCGAGGTTGATCGCGCACGGGTGCATCGAGCCGTCGGGGCAGCGATAGAAACCGGCGTACACACCGTCGGCGGGCAGGCACACTGCGCTCGGCACTTCGACGTTGGCTGTGGGAAACCCCAGGAGGCGGCCGCGTTGGTCACCTTGCACCACGACTCCCCGGGCCTCGAACGGACGCCCGAGGAGCGCGCCGGCCAACTCGACCTGACCGCCGGCCATGGCGCGCCGAATGGCGGTGGAGCTGATCGGCTCGTCGATGCCGTCGGGACGCGAGAGGAGGTCGATAGGCAGCACCTCGAAGTCGTACTGCTCGCCGAGCGAACGCAACATGTCGACGTTGCCGTGCCGGTCGCGGCCGAAGTGGAAGTCTTCTCCCACCACCAATCGCTGCACCTGTAGACACCGCACCAGCACGCGCTCGACGAACTGCTCGGGCTCCTCGCGCGATTGCGCATCGTCGAAGTGCACCACCACCGCTGCGTCGACACCGGTGGCCCCGAGCAGTTCGAGCTTCTGGGCGAGGTCGGTGAGCAGCTTCGGTGCCGACTCGGGTCGAACGACAGAAGCGGGATGACGATCGAAGGTCATCACCGCCGAGCGAGCGCCAAGACGATCGGCTTCGGCCCGCACCCGCGCGATGACTGCCTGATGGCCGAGATGCACGCCGTCGTAGGCGCCAATGGTGAGCACGGTGCGGTCACCGGGCCACGGTGTGGCGGAAAGATCGGTGACGACCAACACGGTGGACGACGCTACCGCCGCGCTCAGGCAAGCACGACGGCGGGTTTGGCCGCGCGCTCGCCGAACGATTCGTAGACAGCCAACAGCTCGCCCTGCTCATCGAGTACCGCCCACGGCCCATCACCCGCGAACTCGACTCCGCCTGGACCAGGAACGCGATCGAGCACCCGGCCGTGAGCTACCAGGTCGGCTGTCTCGGCGTTCACCGCTACGCCCGAGTAGTCGCGCAGCGCGATCCGCGCCGGCAACAGCTCACAGTCGTCGGGTGAGGCGGCCTCGGCCTCGGTGAAGCTGCCCACAGCGGTGCGCCGCAGGGCACGCAGATGCGCTCCGCCGCCGAGCAGCGAACCCAGATCGGCGGCCAACGTGCGGATGTAGGTACCTGCCGAACACCTGATCGTGACGCCGAACACCATCGGGTCGTGGGTAGGGCGCACCTCGAACGAATACACCGTCACCGGACGTGGCCGGCGCTCGATCTCGATGCCCTCGCGTGCCAACTCGTGCAGCCGCTTGCCATCGACCTTCAAGGCGCTCACCATCGGCGGCACCTGCATGATGTGCCCCGTGAGGCCCGCCGCGGCAGCCTGCACTCGCTCGAGGCTGAGGTCGGTCATGGTGTACGTGCCGGTCACCTCGCCCGACGAATCGAGTGTGGACGTTGCGGTGCCGAACACGACTTCGCCGGTGTAGGTCTTGCCGAGCGCAGTCAGGAACCGAAGCACTCGCGTGACCCGCCCCACGCCTACCAACATGACGCCGGTGGCATCAGGATCGAGGGTGCCCGAGTGACCGATGCGACGCTCACCGAGCCGGCGCCGCAACTGCGCAACCACGTCGTGGCTCGTGACCCCCGCCGGTTTGTCGACGACGAGCAAGCCATGCACGAGTGGTGGCTTGCGCCGCGACATCAGGTTGTATGGACCATCAGTTGGCGGGTTCGTCGTCGGGCTGCTCTGGGCGCACCGGCATGGTGGCTTCGTCGTGCAGAATGCGCTCGATGCGCTCGGCCGCACGAATGGCCTCGTCGGCCTTGAACGACAGAATGGGAGTCTTCTTCGAGCGGATCTGCTTGCCCACAGCTCCCTGTAGGCGAATGCGATGCGAGCCGAACGCCTCGAGGATCTCGTCGTCGCCCTCGACACCCTGCAGCGAATCGAAGAAGACCACCGCCCGATTCATCTCGGAGTCGACATCGATGGCCGTGACCGTGACGAACGCGAGACGCTCGTCGTCGATACGGATGACCTCTTCGGCAATGACCTCGCGCAGCGACTCGTTGAGACGCGCCGAGCGAGGGTACCGATATGCCGTGTTGGCTGCTGGTCGACGCGGACGGCTCATGGGCAACCGCTCAGACGCGAGCGATTTCGCGCTCGTCGAACGTTTCGATGATGTCGCCGGGCTTCAGGTCTTGGAAGTCACTGAGACCGATGCCGCACTCGAAGCCCTCGCGAACTTCGCGTGCGTCGTCCTTGAACCGCTTGAGCGACTGGATGGCACCCTTCCAGATGATGGTGCCGTCGCGCAGGAAGCGAACCTTCGAGCCACGTGTGATCTGTCCGTTGAGGACGTAGCAACCGGCGATTGCACCGAGCTTGGGTACCCGGAAGATCTCGCGGACCTCGGCTTCGCCGGTGACCACTTCTTCGAACTCGGGGGCGAGCATGCCCACCATGGCCCGCTCGATGTCTTCGAGCAGCTTGTAGATGATCTCGTAGGTACGGATCTCGACGTTCTCGGCGACGGCCATCTCGCGAGCCTTGCGATCGGGACGAACGTTGAAGCCGATGAGCGTGGCGTTGGTGGTCGCCGCCAGGCTGATGTCGTTCTCGCTGATCGCGCCAACCGCACGATGCACAAACGCCAACTTCACCTCGTCGCGCTCGAGCCGACGCAACGACTCGCTCACCGCTTCGAGCGAACCCTGCACGTCGGCCTTGAGCACGATGTTGAGCGTGGCAACTTCGCCGGCCTGGATTTGGCTGAAGATGTCTTCGAGCTTCACGCCGTGCTGCACGCGGGCATCGCCGCGCTGCGCCTTGAGGCGGAACCGCTGTTCGCGGGCCTCGCCAACGGTCTTGGCGGTCTTCTCGTCGTCGGCAGCGCGGAACTCGTCGCCGGCGTTGGGAACACTCTGGAGACCGAGCACCTGCACCGGAGTGGACGGGCCGGCCTCTTTCACCTGCACGCCCTGGTCGTTGATCATGGCGCGAACACGACCCCAAGCACCACCGGCCACAATGGGGTCGCCCACCTTGAGCGTGCCCTTGTCGACGAGCACCGTGGCAACCGGGCCACGACCGATGTCGAGGTTGGCTTCGAGCACCACACCCTTGGCACGGCCGTTGGGGTTGGCGGTGAGCTCTTCGAACTCGGCGACAGCAGCAAGTTGTTCGAGCAGGTCATCGATGCCAAGACCCTGCTGAGCCGACATCTCGACGACGATGGTGTCGCCGCCCCACGACTCGGGGACGAGCTCGTGTTCGGCCAACTGGGCAAGCACTCGCTGCACATCGGCGTTGTCTTTGTCGATCTTGTTGAGCGCCACCACGATGGGCACTTCGGCGGCCCGCGCGTGGTTGATGGCTTCAATGGTCTGGGGCATGACACCGTCGTCGGCCGCCACCATGAGCACCACGATGTCGGTGACCTGCGCACCGCGTGCACGCATCTTGGTGAACGCGGCGTGGCCGGGCGTGTCGAGGAACGTGACTTGGCGGCCATCGACGTCGACCTTGTAGGCACCGATGTGCTGGGTGATGCCGCCGGCTTCGCCGTCGACCACATGGGCGTTGCGAATCTTGTCGAGCAGCGTGGTCTTGCCGTGGTCGACGTGGCCCATGACCGTGATGATCGGGGCGCGAGGCTCTTGGGACTCCTCGTCGTCGTCGTCGCTGTCGTCGAACATCGCCTGTAGTTCGAGTTCTTCTTGCTGGCCGGGCTCGACGAGCAACAGGTCGGCGTTCACCTCGAGGGCGAACACCTCCATCTGCTCATCGGTGAGGGTCATGGTTGCCGTGACCATCTCGCCGTTCTGCATGAGGAAGCGGATGACATCGGCAGCCGTGCGGTTGAGCTTGGGAGCGAACTCCTGGGCCGACACGCCACGTTCGACCACGATGGTGCCCTCGGGCACCGGGGCATTGCTGGCCGAGTAGTTGCTGTTGTAGTTCGGCTGCATTTCGTCGAAGTCACGACGACGAGCACGACTCTTCTTGCGGGGCGCACGGCGCTGGCCATTGGGGCGTGGGCCGCCCGGGCGCTGACCGGGGCCACCACCACCGGGTGCTCCACCTGGGCCACCACCGGGGCGCGGGCCGCCAGGACCGCCGGGGCCACCAGGGCCACCGAAGCCGCCACCGGGACGCGGGCCGCCAAAGCCGCCGGGACGTGCGCCGGCCGGGCCGCCAACTGGGCGAGCGCCAGGACGGGCGGTGTAGCCGCCGGGACGCTGGTTGGGTGCGGTACCGCCCGTGCTACGCGGGGGACGGCCGCCGGGCGGCGGAGGAATGGGTTTGCCCGTGGAGGACATGGGGCGAGCCGCTCCGGGAGGCGGCGGCACGGGACGGCCGGAGGGCGCAACCGGGCGACCGGGGGCGCCGGCAGGAGCAGCAGGACCGGCGGCGGCCGCAGCCGGACGGGGTGTCGCGTCAGCCGGCCGTGACGACGCCGGCGGGCGTCCCGCAATGGGAACTGCGGGCGGGCGCACCACGTCGG
Source organism: Ilumatobacteraceae bacterium (assembly GCA_043748395.1). Taxonomy (GTDB): domain Bacteria; phylum Actinomycetota; class Acidimicrobiia; order Acidimicrobiales; family Ilumatobacteraceae; genus JAYTNH01. The sequence continues at coordinate 4,836 of JAYTNH010000176.1, forward strand.
CGGGCGGGCGCACGACCTCGGCGGACGGGCGCACGACCTCGGCGGGGGCGCGGCTGCTGACGATGCGACGGGGCTCGTCGGACGCAGGCCGATCGGCGACGACGCCGGCACGGTGGTCGGCGGTGCGGTCGGCGGTGCGGTCGGCGGTGTGGTCGGCGGTAGCGGCGGTCGACACGGCAGGGGCCTCGGCGACAGGAGTCGGAGCATCAACCTTCGGCGCGACGACCGCCACAGGGGCGACGGGAGCGGACTCGACGACGGCTGCGGCGACAGGCTGGGCCGCTGCTTGCACGGGCTCGACGACTTTCACGGCGGCCGGGGCCGGCTCGGCGCTCACTGGTGCTTCGGCCACCACGATGTCGGCCACCGGAACGGTCACTGATTGGTCATCGGCGTCAGCCTGCTCGGCCGCGGCCTTCGTGGGCGCGGCCTTTTTCGGTGCGGCCTTCTTGGCAGGCGCCTTCTTGGCGGGCGCGGCGTCGTCGCCTTCGACAGTGGCTGCTACCTTCTTGGCGGCGGCCTTCTTGACCGGCTTCGGTTCTTCGGGCTGCTCGGGACGGGTCAGACCGTCACGCTCGGCGCGACGCCGCAGACGATCGGCCTGTGCCTCGATGATCGAGCTGGAGTGACTCTTCACTCCAACACCCATCACCTCGGAGAGGTCCATCATCTCGGTGTTCGTCATTCCGAGCTCTTTGGCAAGCTCGTGCACACGCATGTTCTTCGCCAAACCCGGTCAGCCTTTCGTTGACACCGACGCACCGGGACGAATCCCGGCAGTCGATGAGTCTTTCATGTTCGTCATAACTGCTTCGAACGCTTTCCGCAACGCGGTGAGCGTTGCACCATCGACCGAGCGCTTCCACGCTCTGTCGAAGGATCGCTTTGCCATTGCACGGTCGAAGCAACTGGTGGAGCACAACCATGCACCCCTGCCGGCAGCCGTGCGGCTGACCACTGCGCCGTGCACACCCGCGACACACCGAAGCATGCACACCTGCGGTTGCCGCTGGCGGCAACCAATGCATGTTCGGTACGGCACGTGAGGTGCGATCGGTGTGCAGAGATCAGGCGTCGTCACCACCTGCTTCAGTTGTGGCTGCTTCAGTTGTGGCTGCTTCGGCTTCCGCGAGTTCGGTGTTCGCGGCTGCGGACTGCTCGTTCCACTCGGTCTGGGTGATCACGGTGCCATCGGCCGCGTGCCACTCCATCACGCCGCTCTCGGCGTTCTGGATCCACTCGCCCTCGGCGTAGTCGACATCGGGGTCGACGTAATCATCGGCGCCGAACGCTGGCTGCGATTCGCCACGAATGTCGATGCGCACGCCGGTGAGGCGGGCGGCGAGGCGGGCATTCTGGCCCTCTTTGCCGATGGCCAGGCTGAGCTGATGGTCGGGCACGATGACGTCGGCCTGGGTGAGGTCGTCGCTGATGATGACCTCTTTCACCCGCGCCGGTGACAGCGCCTTGGCGACGAAATCGGCCAGATCTTCGCTGAACGGGACGATGTCGATCTTCTCGCCGCGCAGTTCGTTGACCACCATGCGCACGCGGCCGCCGCGTGCGCCCACGCATGCGCCGACGGGATCGACGTTGTGGTCGTTGCTCCACACCGCGATCTTGGTGCGATGACCTGGCTCGCGAGCGCAGGCCTTGATCTCGACGATGCCATCGGCGATCTCGGGTACTTCGAGCTCGAACAAGCGCTTGATGAGACCAGGGTGCGTGCGGCTGACGACGATCTGGGGACCCTTGACGGTCTTGCGGACTTCGACGATGTATGCCTTGACGCGGTCGCCGTTGACGGGGCGTTCGAACGGAACCTGCTCGGCCTGCGGCAGCAGGCTCTCGACGCGACCCAGATCGAGCAACGTGTAGCGCTGATCGGTCTGCTGGATGATGCCGGTGACGATGTCGCCCTCGCGGTTGGCGTATTCCTCGAACTTGCGGTCGCGCTCGGCCTCGCGGATCTTCTGGCCCATCACCTGACGGAAGGTCTGAGCGGCAATGCGACCCATCTCGCGGGGCGTGTCGTCGCGCTCGTTGATCCAGTTCCCGTCATCGTCGACGTCGTAGGCGATGTAGGTGAACTCGAACGTGTCAGGATTGACTCGGACATCAACCTCATCGGCGGCACCGGGGCGTCGCTTGTAGGCGATCTCCAACGCGTCGACCATGACCTGCATAAGCGTGTCGACCGAGATGTTCTTCTCGTTCGCCAACATCTTGACGGCTTCGGACATGTCGAGACTGCTCATCAAATCGTCCCTTCAGGCTGCTTTTCGGACTGCTTTTCGGACTGCTTTTTCGGCGCGGGCTTCGGGCCTTTGCCGGGTTTCGGGGTCGGGCCCCACTCGAACACGGTGCGAGCGCGGTCGATGTGGTCGTACGCCACAACCCGCTCGGTGAGTTCGTTGTCGGCCAACTGCACGGTCACTGTGGTTTCGTCGGCAGCGATCAGCGTGCCCTGGACGCGACGCTCTCCGCCGACGCCCACGTCGCGCAATCGCAGTGCAACGACCTTGCCGACCTCGCGTTGGAAGTGCCCCGGCAAACGGAGCTGCCGTTCGAGACCGGGGCTGGTGACCTCGAGTGTGTAATGACCCGGAACCGGATCGTGGTGATCGAGATCGCGCGAAATGAGCCGGGTGGCCAGGGCGATCGACTCGAGGTTGACCCCGCTCTCGGAGCCTGGCGGCGAGTCGATGGTGACCCGCAGGGTGCCACCACGGAACTCGACGTCGTACAGGTCGAGCTTCAGGTCGGCAACGATGGGCGCAACCAAAGAAGTGACGCGGGTGAGCGAAGCGTTGTCGGTCATCGTGTCTCCTCTCGTGTTCGACGTGTTCGACGTGTGGGCTCGTCCTGGGAAACCGGGCCATTCATGGAAGAAGGCGTGGACCGGAAGGCCCACGCCTTCGGTTCACCGAACTTCAAAGGACCGGTCGAGTATATCGGGGGCCGGGTAGTCTTCGCCGTTGTCCCTGTGTGGGGGCTCCCCCAACAGGCTGGCCCCAGCCCGTACCAGAAGGTGGTCGTTGTGCTGCGAATGTCGACGTTGTTCCTGCGAACGCTACGCGAGGACCCCGCCGACGCCGAGGTTGCCAGCCACCGGCTGCTCGTTCGCGCCGGATACATCCGTCGTGCCGCCCCGGGTGGCTACACCTGGCTGCCGCTCGGCTGGATCGTGTATCGCAACGTCGAGCGCATCATTCGCGACGAGATGGACCGTGCCGGCTTCCAGGAAGTGCACTTCCCCGCGCTGTTGCCCCGCGAGCCCTACGAACTCAGCGGACGCTGGACCGACTACGGCGACAACGTGTTTCGCGTCACCGACCGTCGAGGCGCCGAGATGCTGCTGGCGCCCACCCACGAAGAAATGTTCACGCTGCTCGTGAAAGACCTGTACAGCAGCTACAAAGACCTGCCGCTGGTGATCTACCAGATTCAGACGAAGTTCCGTGACGAGGCCAGGCCCCGAGCCGGCCTGCTGCGCGGCCGCGAGTTCGTGATGAAGGACTCGTACAGCTTCGACATCGACGAAGCCGGCCTGCAGCGCAGCTACGACGACCACCGCGCCGCCTATCAGCGCACGTTCGACCGGTTGGGCATGCCCTACGTCATCGTGTCGGCCATGTCTGGCGCCATGGGCGGGTCGGCCAGCGAAGAGTTCCTCGCCCCGGTCGACGTGGGTGAAGACACGTTCGTGCGGTGCACTGCCTGCGACTACGCAGCCAACACCGAGGCCGTGCAGGTGCCGGTACCAGCCACGCTGCCGTTGGCCGAGGCACCACCGGCGCAGGTGGTCGATACTCCGGCCACCCCCACCATCCAGACCCTGGTCGATCTGCTCAACGCGCGCGACGACCTGCGCAGGCCCGATCGCGCATGGACCGCTGCCGACACGCTCAAGAACGTCATCGTGAAGCTGCGTCACCCCGACGGCACCATCACTGCACTTGCCGTGGGCGTACCAGGCGATCGCGATGTCGACACCAAGCGGTTGGCCGCCCAGGTCGAGCCGGCCGAGATCGAGGCTTTCACCGAAGCCGATTTCGTGGCCAACCCGCAGCTCGTGAAGGGCTACATCGGCCCGGGCGCACTGGGTGCCGAGCGGCCGGGCGCCATCACCTACCTGCTCGACCCACGGGTCGTCGAGGGCACCCGCTGGGTCACGGGCGCCGATTCTCCCGGCAACCACGTGATCAACCTCACCTACGGACGCGACTTCACCGCCGATGGCACCATCGAAGCTGCCGACGTCCGTGACGGTGACGAATGCCCCAAATGCGGCGAGCCGCTCGAGATCGCCCGCGGCATCGAGATCGGCCACATCTTCCAACTCGGCCGCAAGTACGCCGAAGCACTCGGCCTCACCGTGCTCGACCAGAACGGCAAGACCCGAGTGGTCACCATGGGGTCGTATGGCATCGGCGTGTCACGAGCCGTCGGGGCCATCGCCGAACTGAACTGCGACGACAAGGGCCTCATCTGGCCCCGCGAGATCGCCCCCGCCGACGTGCACATCGTGGCCACCGGCAAGGCTGCCGACCCCCAACTTCCCGCCGCCGAGGCCTTGGCCGCCGAGTGTGAAGCCGCCGGGCTCCGAGTGCTGCTCGACGACCGCGTTGGCGTGTCGCCAGGCGTGAAGTTCAACGACGCCGAACTGATCGGCGTGCCCACAGTTGTCGTGGTGGGTCGGGGCCTGGTCGACGGCCTCGTCGAAGTGAAAGATCGCCGTTCGGGCGAACGTACCGATGTCGCGCTGGCCGACGTGGTGGCTCACCTCCGCAACGGCCATTAGGACTTTCGGCCCTACTACGCAAGGCCCATCCGCGGTCAGATGACCGCCATGAAGCTCCTGCTCATCGAATCCGCGCCTGGTTCTGCATCGTCCGTGCACCAACATCTGGTGTCGGAGGGTCACGAGGTGCTGTCCTGCAACGACCACGACGGTGGTCCCTGTCGCGGCGTGGCCGACCACGCACAGTGTCCCTTGCACGACCACGTCGACCTCGCCGTGGTGGCCAGACCCCACGACGAGTCACACACGCTCAACGAGATGGGCGCGGTATGTGCTGCCCAGCACCGCGTGCCGATGGTCGAGGTCGACCCGGCATGGGCCGACGACGAGATGCCGAGCGTCAGCGTGGCCGGCGCGCTGGCCACCCGAAGGGTCGAGGCCGCATACGCCGCTGCCGTGAAGCACGAACTGAGTGACAGCTTGGGTGACACCGGCTGCGAGGTGGTGGTGAGTCGCCGCCCGAACCGTGTGCACGTCGCTGTGCACCTGGCGCCGAACGACCTCACCACGAACCAGATGGCCACCGTGGCCGACCGGGCCAGGCACGCGGTTCGCACCCACGATCCGTTCGTCGCCGGCATCGACGTGTCCGTTGCGACCGACGCACCGTCGACCGACTAGAACTGCCCCAGAGACTGGCCACAGCGCAGGCCACACAAGCACGAAGGGGTAGCCATGCCGTTGAATCCAGATGCGGTGGGTTCGCAGAGCGAGCCGTATGAGGCCAATTGGAACAGCAAGGACGCCCTGCTGTATGCCGTGGGTATCGGCGCAGGCACCGGCGAACTCGCCTACACCTCCGAGAACACCAGCGGCGTCGATCAACAGGTGTTCCCCACGTTTGCCGTAGTGGTTGGCTGGGGCGCCGGCTCGGCCATGCGCAACATCGGAACGTTCAACCCGGCCATGTTGGTACACGGCCAGCAGGCCATCACGTTGCACAAGCCGCTGCCGGTCGCCGGGTCGGTCACCATGCAGGGTGGCATCGCGGCCATGTACGACAAGGGCAAAGCCGGCGTTGTGGTGACCGAGACCGTGGCCACCGACAACACCGACGGCCAACCGATGTTCACCAGTCGCTCGTCGGTGTTCATCCGCGGCGAAGGCGGATGGGGCGGTGAGCGCGGGCCAAGCGGGCCGGTGAACGTGC